>NZ_QSEU01000019.1:0-47698 GCF_003466705.1 Eubacterium sp. AM46-8 | reverse complement strand
ATATAATAATTCTATAAGTTCTTCTTGAAGCTTCTATTTTATCTTCACATTCATAATTTATACTTCTGTTTAAATCATCTACCAAACTATTAGCATAATTTATACTTCTGTTTAAATCATCTACCAAACTATTAGCTACTAACAATTTTAGTATTTTTTCAATACTCTCCAGCCTATATTCAATATCTTTCACTTTAATTTTATTCATTGTATCTGTTCATCTCACTCCACCACTTCCACATTCTCTCCCTGACTCCTCAGCCACACATTAATCCCCTCACCGAATACCTCAGCGGATACGGTGTATACGCCATCTTTTTTATCAAGAATCTTTGCTGTAGGTAGGCGGTCAAGAACTGCCTCAATGCTTCCACCTTTGTACTTGAATTTGATTTTCTTGAGCTTGCCGCCATACATAAACTGTACTCTCTTGCGAAATTCTCCCTCTTCAAATCTATCACTGTAAGGTATCTTAAAATGCTCATCAAGCACCTTATAGTCAGCTATCCTGTCAATTCTGTAGATTGTTGGAAACGCATCATCTATCACTTGAAAATTCGCCTTGATTTTTTCATCATCTATAAAAGCTGTAAGATAGAAGTAGAATTCTGAAAACATTATTGCAACAGGCTTTACTCTCCGCTTAACCACTTTATTATTAGTACTTTTCTTATATTCAAGTTCCAGATAATTGCAATTTCTTATTGCAAGTCCAATATCCCACATCTTATCTACAAACTCTGATTTGTTTGTCAGTTCTATGTAATGGAACTCCTCATTTTTAATTAAATCCTGTACTATCACTTTCCCCTCTTGTGGTGCACAACGGTCAACCAGTATGCCAAGAATATGTTGCATCTTTTTTCTCGTAAACGCCCTGCTGTCCAGCAGTATCTTGCATATTGCAAGTATCTCGCTGTTTGTCAGCTTTGTTTTGTATATCTGATTGAGATAATGTCCGCCTTTCTTCTTGTCATATTCGATTGTGTTGATTACTCCGCTCTTTCCAGCTTCCTGTTCAAAGAAATTATTAATTGCACTTATATCACGCTGAATGAATCGCTCAGATACACCATATCTGGCAGCTTCAACTTCTTTGTCAACTACTTCTCCTTCCATAAAACGTTGATACAAGTTTAGTACACGGCTTACTTTATCGTTGTAGTCATTCTCCATATGTCATTCTCCTCATTTCAGTAAGATAATGTAATGCAATATTTCACGATTTAAGCTGTTAATATTTTAGCACTTTGTTGTAGAAAATGCTAATATAAAATCAATTTATGTGAATTTTTATGCAACATTTTCACAAATATAAGTTCTAATATTAATTCACTATACAATAAATGAAAATATATTAAATCCTGTAAACACATATATAATATACAGCAACATAACCACGAATAAAAACAGATAAACAATTGCCAGAATTGGATATCCTATGCTTCTTAACTTTATCAGCCTGCATTCTTCATAATACTCTTCGTAATTAGCATATGGAGTCTTTTCTTCTTCCGGTAATTTATTCCACACCTGTCTTGAGTTATATCTGATATTGAATAGATATGGCCTTTTCAGATATACATAATCACTCTCGTTATCATTTTCAACATTATTATTGTCGCTCATCTTATGCCTCCTCATTTTGCTTCTCTTTTATGTATTAATGATAACGGACAGGTCGGACATTATATGTCTTAGTGCCATATTTTATCTTTTTATTTTAAAAAACATTTTTAATTGTCCGTGACTAATTTTATTTTAGTTGTAGATAATTATATCATCAGCTAATCAATATTACAATTATGTGTATTGTATTTATCATCTTTATAGCGAGGGATTTCATGAAAGATATTGATTTTGAAAGTATTGGAAAGAAGTTGAAAGAAATACGCTTATCTAAAGGTTTGCCACAGGACGCTGTTGCCAGTGCTGCTGAGGTCAATACTTCTCATATAAGCAATATTGAAAATAACCGTGTGAAAGTTTCCCTGCCTACACTTATCTATATATGTAATGCACTAGGTGTAACTGTAGATTATGTGTTATCCGGTGAATATACTGGAGATTATTCTTCAATCGACAGGGAAATCATGAAAGAGATCCAGTCTCTTTCTGATGAAGAAAAGGAACGTGTCTTAAGGGTTGTGCGTGCCCTCAAGTAATCTCACTGCATAGTTAAATCCTGCCATGAAGCTTTCTTTTTTCGCAACTTCAGCAACTGCCATATATTTATCACGCTCACATTCATAATCGCTCCATGTTGCCAGTTCTTTGAACTGCATCAGCTCATGTTCAATCTGTTTTTCTACTAATTCATCCACATTTTTCATTATATCTGTCTGACTTACAAGCATGTTATATAATCCTTCTAATTCATTCTGCATAATTATTCCATCCTGTATATAATTTATGGTGTTCCAGCTGCCTACATAATTACTCCCAGCCTATTTCCTTTAAATAATACCAGTTATGTCAGACACTTATTGTCATATTATTTTATTTTATAAAAAATCAGGCTTTGGATTTCTCCTCCGCCTGATGCATCATCCATTTAATTAATCTTCACTACATATTGAGTATCCATATATTCAGCAATTGCATCTGATAATAAATCTGCAAATCTTTTCTGTACATATTTTACATTCATATTATGTTCTTGTTCGTTATCATCAGCATTTCTAAAAGATAAATTCAAAATATTATCTTCCACATTTTCTACCCTGAGTGGCTTAATCCATGTACTCATCTGTATATCCTGAATATTATATTCTGTCTGAAGAACTAATAATATTGATTTCCAGTTATTTTGGATATTAGCAACGGGACTATCTTCTATGCTGTCCGCGTTATATTCCTTCTGCACCTCATTATAATCTTCTTCTTCGTCTTCATCATAGTCGTCGCTTCTCAGCTTATCCTCATAGTAATGCATTTTTGCATTTGCAACTGCTCCTTCAATATTAGCTTTCACATTAGCCCAGAAAAATCCCATAATAAATGTCTCCTTTCATCTGTACATAAATCGACTGTAAATACAGGTTGTTTGTATATTAAGAATAGCATTCAAGTCAGACATATTGTGTCTATACAATTTTTTATGCTTACAAATTATAAAAAATCAGGCTTTGGATTTCTCCTACGCCTGATGCATCTGTATTTTAATATTCACATTCTCTGAATGCAGGTTTCATTTTTTCTATCTGTCCCCTGCTTATATCATAATCCTTAGCCAGTCTCTGCCAGTTATTTTTTACAATCTTCTTAATCTCATCTACTCTATCTTCTGCTTCTTTTGATGACAAACCATAATATGAAGATGCTTCTATTGCTAGATTAAAATCAATACTTGAATCATATTCATCTACATTTAAAGAAAGATTTTCCCCATATATATCAGGATTAACATCGTACATTGGTGAAAGTCTCCAACCATCTTCTGTTAATATAAAGCCATGATTTCTAAAATGATCATCCGTATTAGATACCGCCATACTAAAAACTATTCTTCGCCATAACTCAGCCAAATCTTCTTTTGCTTTAGCTCCATTAGCCCTTAAAAAAGATGCTATCTCTAAATAGCTGCTTCCATCTATACTTCCTGCACCATCCTTTTTCCCCAGCATTGTCATCGCAGATGAAAAATGTATTCTCTGTTCACCATCTCTGTCAAATCTTTTAACTAAAAATGTACTTCCTGTTTTAGAAAACTTTTCCAACTTAGCTTCTGGCACATTCAGACCACACATTTTTGCTAATTCATGTACAACCATCTCCCATGCACCTGAATTAAACTCATCATGCTTTGATGGAAATTTTGCTATCCACAACGCTCCATCTGGTGCCATTACTGATGCTTTAGGTCTTGCTCCTCCCAAAGATGAACCTGGCGCAATTAATTGCCTAAGCCACTTTTCTTCTAAAGCATTATCATCATTTTCAAATGATATAGATGCCTGTTCTAATTGTCGAAGTGATGTCCACGGAGGTGTTGCAAGTTCTTTATCATCTGATAAAAATTCTTCTTCTGGATATGTTTTAAATCTTAATCCCCCCATTCTTGCTTTATCATACACTCCTAAAAGATAATCACTTTCCACCAGTTTCCTTGGTTTTTCATCAGCTTTTTTTGCCCTGATGGCCTCTCTCCTTTTCATAAGCAGTCTTCCCCATCTGTCAGGACATGAATCTGCAAAAACGCCAAAAATATTTTTATCATCATTCACATATTGTCTGCCATTATACAATTGTAAATCCGGATCTATAAAAGTCGTAGATTGTTCAAGCCATTTTTCATCATATTCAAATGAATAAAACTCCTTACCTCTTGCCATAGAAGCATATAATTTTCCTATTAATTGTTTATCATAAGGTAAAAAATCTGCATAAACATATATTATTCTTTCCCCATTCATTTACATTCACCTCTTTTTTCTTACCCTCTTTTGTACATGCAAATCCAAATCCTGCAGCTTTCTTCCTAGCTCATCATCTTTAGCTACTAATAATAAATCTTTATCCATGTAATTCAATGCATGTAAAACTGCTGCATAACACCCCATAGCAACTGAAGGTGATCCCTTCTCTATAGCACATAATGTTGCCCTGCTTATCCCAGCTCGCTCAGCAACAATTTCTGCTGATATTTTTCTTCTTAATCTTGCATATTTTATTTGTAATCCCATCTGTTCTAGTATGTTCAATGTTTCCGGTAATAACACTATAGATTTTTTAGGCATAATATCATCTCCTTACATCAATAATATTATACACCTCTATTAATTTTGTCAATTTTTATTTACTTTATTTTTAATTATTCATAAAAATCAGGCTTTGGATTTCTCCTCCGCCTGATTACAACTCTATTAATTCAATTCAATATTATCGCTAAACCCACTAATCAGCCTTTTTCTCTCGCCACCTCAAACTCCTGCTTTATCTGCGCAAGAAGCTCAGGATTAACAAGAACATCGCATATTGAATCAGCCATTATCTTTGCTGCATATACTATGGCATTATGCGCTGCATCACTCTTTCCCGCTTTAAGATAAGCTTCTGAATGTGGCTTTGCATCCTTGTCTGTGAATGCAATTCTTATACATGAGCCTGGAACTTCATATAACACATTGCCAAAATCTGTTGAGCCAGTCCTTTCGCGTGGTGGCGCAATCGATGGGGCATTCTCATATGCTGCATTTGCCATAAGCAGATCATTGACCTTATGGCACACAACCTTGCTCTTGAATGGAAGGTCTCTCTGAACCTCATATGTTGTTCCAGTCATAAGCGCAGCACCTTTTAAAATGTTGTAGAATCTCTCTACAACTTCATCAAGGTATTTCGTGCTGTATGAACGGAGTGTATATTCTGCAACAGTAAGATCCGGAACTACATTTGGAGGACCACCTGCATTACGGATTGTGTAATGCATTCTTGTGTCATCTTTAACATGCTCTCTTAACATCTCAATTGCATGGAATGATAATAACGCTGCATCAAATGCGCTGCGTCCTTCTTCTGGACTTATTGCAGCATGGCTTTTTACTCCGTGGAATGTTACCACAAAATTCTCGAGTGCCATACATTTTTCATCTACTGATGTATTAGGCGAACCATGCGACATAAATGCAAGGTCAAGCTCTTTCATATAACCTTTATCGAGCATAATTATCTTACCGCCAAGAGTTTCCTCTGCCGGAGTTCCATACACAACAAGCCTGCATGGATAATCCTGAAGGCAGTTCTTTACTGCGATCGCTGCCCCTATTCCGGCAGGTCCCTGAAGATGATGTCCACACGCATGTCCGATTTTTTCAAGAGCGTCATATTCAACAAGAATTCCAATCACCGGTCCGTCACTTCCATTATCCCATGTTGCCCTGAATGCTGTTTCAAGTCCTGTTCCACGCTCTACCGCAAATCCTTCTTTTTCAAGATAACTGCACAATATATCAGATGTCTTGTACTCTTCCTCGCTTATCTCCGCAAGGTCGAATATCTCATCTGACATCTGGCATAAATCTTCTTTATAGCTGTCAATAACCGCCCCAAGCTGCTTCTTAATATCGTCTGACATAATATCTGCTCCTAATCAATTCTAATATCCAATCATTAATGCACCAAGCATAAACAGACATCCAAGTGCTGTCCATATAAGGAACAGAGGCATCATGAACTTAAGCCATTTACTGTATGGAATCTTTGATACAGCAAGATATCCCATAAGTGATGATGACATTGGAAGTACTGAGTTAGAGAATCCGTCTCCTAACTGGAACGCAAGTACTGATGTCTGTCTTGATATTCCTACAAGGTCTGAAACCGGCACCATAAGTGGCATTGTAACTGCTGCCTGACCTGTTCCTGACACGATTACGCAGTTAATAAGTGACTGACATAAGAACATGCCGACAGCCTTAATTGAATCTGGCATAACATTTACAATATTAACAATTCCATACACAATAGTATCAAGAATATTGGCATCACTTAATATTACCTCAACTGTACGGGCAATTCCGATTATAAGACATCCTACAATAATGCCTTTAGCACCTTCTCCGAATTCCCTTGCAATTCTGCTAGGACCGTAACCGCTGATAAATCCGCATATTACACCCATAAATATGAACAGGCCTGACATTTCTTCAAAGTACCAGCCCTTCTTTGAAAGGCCATATATAAGTATTCCAAAACCAAGTGCCATAACAACAAGAACTGCAATCTGTCTTACCGTAATTGTGTCTGTTGCATTGTCAAATGTGTACTCCTGGTCTTCAGGAATTCCATATATTACGCTTTTTTCAGGATGTGCTGCAACCTTTCTTGCATAGCAGATTATGTATGCACTTGTAGCAGCAAGAAGCACAACAAGAATGAATACTCTGTAAGCCATTCCTGAGAACAACTGCAATTCTGCTATATCCTGCGCAACTCCTACATTGAACGGATTAAGTAATCCGGCTGTGAATCCAACCGCTGCACCGAGTGCAATCATTGCTGTTCCTGTAACTTTATCAAGCCCTAAGAATAACGCAAGTGTAATTCCGATAGGAACGAATATCATAACCTCTGATGACATTCCCATTGTGAATCCGAATATAGAAAATAATGTCAAAAATACAGGGATTACAACATATTTGTGCTTAGAAAATGTCTTAGATAACTTCTTGCATAACGCTGTAAGTGCGCCTGTTGATGTAATTACCTGAAAAGCTCCGCCGATTATCAGCATAAATGTAATTGTTGACGCTGATTTCACAATTCCGGTATAGATTGCTGAAGGAATCTTTAACGGATTAAGCGGACTTGATGCTATTCTGTGATAACTTCCAGCTTCAACTAAAGTCTTGCCTGTTGCGGCATCTTTAAATCTTGTAAACTCGCCTGCCGGCACAATATATGTTGCCGCTGCAGCAATAAGAATAATTACCACAAGTATTACAAATGTATGTGGCGTTTTCCATTTTTTCTTTGCTTTTGTTTCCATGAAATTTTCTCCCATAACAAATTTATATTTTTATACATTTTAATATAAATCATACTAAAAATAAAATTGTATGTTTTTATCGAAAGTATAAATCTAATTTATAGTTTCGATTGATTGATACATTTTAATTATGTATAATTATTACATTATTATTGAAACATGCACTATTTTAGAAAGGGAATTCATATGATTACTGAAAAAGACATGCAATATGTTCTTACAATTGCTAATTACGGAAATCTTACCAAGGCCGCCAATGCTCTGTTCTTGTCGCAGCCGGCTTTGAGCATACATCTTAAACAGCTTGAAACTTCACTTGGCATACAGCTTTTTGAAAGAAAAGGCCGCCGCATGATTCTTACATATGCAGGCGAAGAATTCGTGAAATCTGCCAGAGATATTACTATGAAATGCTTTGAACTTGAGGACCGCATGATTGATATTGGCAAAAATGTGGCTGTTAAACTCCGCATTGGTTACATGGTACGTCAGGTTGAGTCTCTCTTTCCTTCTGTTATGACTGCATTTAACAGACTGTATCCACAGTCAGTTGTATATGCCATTGACGGACATCTCTCAGACCATGAAGAGCAGCTTCTTGCCGGTGACCTTGATATGTTCTTTGGATATAACAGCGTGAGCAACACCAGACTTTCCTATGAAATCATATATGAAGACTGTCTTGTTGCCATTCTTCCCAAAAGCCACCCTGCTGTATCTTTCGCAGAGTCTAAAGAATCATGCATCTATCCATGGCTTGATCTTGCACATGTAAGAAAAGAAAGATTCATCCTGCAGCACAGCAACCAGAGTATAAGACAGCTTGAAGAAGACGCCCTTTTCTATGCTGATGTCCTGCCAGAGCTTACCTATAAGATAAGCAGTATTGACGCAGGAATCCGACTTGCTGAACAGGGATATGGAATTGCATTTACACTAAATAGTTATCTTACTTCAATGAAGCTTTCACCTGATTCAGTTATATTACAGGTTGGCGACCCAGACATGCGTATACCATTCTCAGCCGCCTTCCGCAAGGAAGATGAAAACCGGAAAGAACTGAAAGAATGGATACGGCTGACTAAAGAGCTTGTTTCCAGACAATAAAATAACCGGCTGATACTGCATTTAGCTGTACCAGCCGGTATCTTAATATTATTCAATTATAAAACTTCTACAAGCTCAATCCTGAAATTCAGTTCTTTTCCTGCCATCTCATGATTAGCGTCAAATGTGATATCTGTATCAGTTAAAGCAGCAACCCTTGCCGGGAATGGCTGTCCATACATATTCTGAAGATACACCTTATCATCAACTTTAAGTTCTTCTGCACCCGGAAGCTCGCTTATAGGCAGTGTTATGAACGCTCTTGGATCGGCTTCTCCATACGCCTCCTCTGGCATAAGATGAACATCAATAACGTCTCCGACATTCATTGTTGCAACAGCCTTGTCAAAGCCCTGAATCATCATTCCTGCTCCACAAGTAAATTCAAGCGGTTCACCTCTGTCGTAAGAAGAATCAAACTGTGTTCCATCGTTAAGTGTTCCTTTATAATGAACCTTTACCTTCTTTCCCACATTAGGTCCTTCAAATGATGGTGTAAATGTACCACAGCCACCGCCGCAGCCGCCACAACCACTTCCGCAGTCTGATTCACCTTCATCACTTCCACAATGTCCGCAACCTGACTCTTCATCTTCATGGCTTCCACAGTGTCCGCAACCATGACCTTCTTCATGATCATGATGATGGTCACAATTAACTCCTGCTGATGTTAAATCGCCATTAAGATATTCCTCAACTGCTGCATCTGCTTCTCCATCTGCTCCTGAATATACATCAATTCCAGCTTCTGAAAGTGCTGTGACTGCACCGTTACCAATTCCACCACATATAAGAACATCTACACCTTTATCCTTAAGAACAGCTGCCAATGCGCTATGACCAGCTCCATCAGTGCCAATTACCTCTGCACGGACAATATTCTTTCCTTCTGTCTCATAAATCTTAAAGCTCTCAGAATGTCCGAAATGCTGAAAAACCTGACCATTCTCGTATGTTACTGCTACCTTCATTAATAATCCTCCTGATTAATATTTATTTATCCTCATACAGTGCATGATAGACTTCAAGGAACTTTTCATCTCTCTCCCCAGTTGCTATCCTGTCTCTGCCATCAGAATAATTGTAAAATCCTTTTGCTACACATTATAACACTTCTTACTCATTATTTCTCTCCAATAGTCTTATAATATTAATAACATTTACTACATGGCGTATAGCCAAGGCTTTGTGCTTTCTCTAGCGTAACCTGACTCGGATTCTTCATATTACTGCATGAACTGCTTCTATGGTACTTCTTTCCAGATTTAGGAATCCATACCATTGTAGAACTACCAGAATTGTTAGGAACCACTGGTTCCTCTACTGCCTGCTGTTTCTCCTCAACCTGAGGTGCAGCAGCTTCTGTCTTCTCAGTTACTGCCTCTGTAGTCTTTTCTTTAGTGACTTTTTCTGTGTTGACAACGCTCTGTGTTGTCTGTTCTTTACTAACGGAAACTGTTGACTGTGTTACAGATTTCGTCGTAGCATTTTCCGCTGTCTCTGTACCACAACCCACGAGCATACATATACTCATGATAATTACCATTAATAAACATCTTGTTCTGCCTCGCATATTAATCAGCTCCTTTGTACATATATAATTGTTCCGACCATTATTTCACTGATAAAATAGTATCATAATATGTACATTTCCGCAAGATAACGAGTTCATTAGTAATTATCACCACATAAAAACTCTGCCACACGTATGCACTACATATGGCAGTTTTACACTAAGAACATATATTTTCTAAAACTCATTCTCCTCAAAGAACTTCCGCTTTCTCTCAATCATCTCATCAATTCTCTCGACATAGCTTCTGACATCTTTAACATTCTCAATTCTTTCAATCCTTACTGAGTGATTATCATCTGACTCATTATGGAACACAACCTTAGTTGAAGCTCCTGCGCCGCACGCAATTATCGTCTGCTTCTCTTCCATAATAAGAATATTATATATACATTCAAGTCCCGGAACTGCATAGCCAACATTCTCAAAATTACCTGCCATATTCTTCTGGCGGTACATATAATAAGGCTGCATGTTGAGATCTCTTGCTGTCTGCTCAGTCATCGCGATAATACTGTCTGTATTCTCTATTGAAAGTTCCGCATACTGCTCACGCAAAATATTGAGTCTTGATGCCCTCTTAATTGCAAGTGAATGTACAGTAAGGCTCTCTGGGCCCATAGCCTTAATTTCATTAAGAGTATGAGCGACCTCATTAACTCCCTCTCCCGGAAGTCCTAGAATCATATCCATGTTGATATTATCAAGTCCTGCTTCTCTTGCCATTGCATAAGCATTCTTAATATCTTCAACCGTATGCTTTCTTCCGATTAAATCAAGTGTTTTCTGGTTCATTGTCTGTGGATTAATAGATATTCTTCCCACATTATGTGCCTTAAGTACTCTGAACTTATCAGTTGTCACGCTGTCCGGTCTTCCAGCCTCAACAGTAAGCTCGCGGCATCTGCTCAAGTCAAATGCTTCTTCAACTACTGTCAGTACTTTATCTAACTGTTCTGCACTCAAAGTTGTAGGTGTTCCGCCACCCATGTACACTGTATCCAGTCTTCTGCCTTTCATGGATTCAGCAACGAATCTTATCTCTTTAATAAGTGCATCAACATAATTATCAACATAATCTTTGTATGCACCAAGTGCATATGATGAAAATGAGCAGTACAGGCAGATACTTGGGCAGAACGGAATTCCTATGTACAGGCTGTAACCTGTCTTATAATCCATATCTGTAAGTATATCCAGTTCTTTCCTCGCTACTGTAAGGGCAAGGTCTGCTTTTTCCTCACTCGCATAATGCTTTTCCATAAAATACTTCTTAATCTGTTCTTTGGCTGCACCTTCTTCAAGCATTGTATATGCAATTTTACTTGGTCTTACACCTGTAAGATATCCCCACGGAAGTTTCTTTCCAGTCTTTTCTGAAAGTCTCTTATATAAGCTGTCTTTGAATACTTCATGGGCATTCTTCTTATCAAGACCTGTGATATCCGGCACCTCTATTGTAATAATCTCATCATTCTCTTCTGGCTTAAAATCTGCTTTAAGTGCTGTAACCTCAGTTCTTGGATAAAATGAACGGACAAGTACAACCGCATCATCATAAAATACATCATTATCAATCTTAATATATATCATAGTTGCTTCCTTTTCGCGTCAGTTTCTTTTCGCCTGCTGATTCCATACTCGCAAACCCGCACTATCGTGCTTCTCCGCCTGCTTCGCAGGCTGTTTGCTCGTTGATGCCCCGCGAAAAGTAAATAACGCTTCGCGTTGCTTCCTTTTCTCTTGCGGGCATCACATAAATGGATTGTTCTGCTTTTCGTATCCAATCGTTGTGAACTCACCATGTCCGGGATATACATTTGTATCATCATGGAGCTTGCAGAGCTTGTCATGAAGCGACTCCATCATTGCAGCAGAGCTTGCTGTAGGATAATCTGTTCTTCCGACTGAACCGGCAAAAAGTGTATCTCCTGACATAAGTGTCTTGTCTGATTCAATATAATAACATGTTCCACCTGCTGTATGTCCCGGTGTATGAATTGCTTTTATCTTAAGTCCTGCAAGTTCAAGAATATCCCCATCATTATGAAGCACATCTGCTGTAACTTTAAGACTCATTCCATATGCATTAGAAAGATTTCTTGCAGGTGAAGCAAGCAGCTTCTCCTCATCACATGATGCATATATCTTAATCCCATAATGCTCACGCACTTCATTGGCAGCACCTATATGGTCAAAATGTCCATGTGTAAGAAGTATTGCCTGTGGCTTACTTCCCGAACGTACAACCATATCATATATAGACTCAGGCGAATCTGCCGGATCAATAATAATGCTTTCATTATTCTCTTTATTAATTATAAGATAGCAGTTAGTTCCTACTGGTCCTAATACTCTTGATTCAATCTTTATCATACATCTCTCCTAGCCTGCAGTTCTGGTTATATCAGTAACTCCATCTATTTTTCTTAACTTATCTATAATTCTGTTAAGTTCTTCTTTTCCGTGAATATCAAATCCCATGCTTATTGTTGCAACATTTTTCTTATTAAGACGACAGTTCATGGATTTAACATCAATTTCTGCTTCTGTAAACATTCTTGATATATCAACAATCAGTCCTGTTCTGTTATTAGCAAATATATTAATCTCTACTTCATAAGTATCATTAGTCTGTCCCTGTTCCCATTCGGCTTCAATAAGACGTGCACGCTCGTTGGCTGGGAAGTTGATTATATTAACACAGTCTGTTCTGTGAATTGATATACCTCTTCCTCGTGTAACAAATCCGACAATCTCATCTCCCGGAACCGGATTACAGCATTTTGAAAATCTCACAGCAACGTCATGGATTCCCTTAACAACAATTCCACCCTTGCCTTCCTTCTTCTTGGCCTTATCCTTAGATTCTGCCGCAACAATTTCTTCAAGAACGTCTTTATCTGTAATCTCTGCTTTCTTGGTCTTTTGATGTTCTTCGTTAAGTCTGTTTACAATCTGACTTTCCTTTAATGCACCATGACCAACTGCTGCAAGAATTGAATTCCAATCCTTAAAACCATATTTATTAAGACATTTTTCAACATATTCAGGTTTGGTAATATCAGATAAAACAATTCCCTTAGTCTTGCAGTAATTGGCAATCATTTCCTTGCCCTTAAGAATATTATCTTCCTTTAACTCCTGCTTAAACCACTGGTTTATCTTGTTTCGTGCCTGAGTACTCTTTACTATTGAAAGCCAGTCTCTGCTTGGTCCTTTGGAATTCTGCGATGTAATAATCTCTATTCTGTCACCTGACTTGATGACATAATCAATATTAACAAGCTTTCCATTAACTCTTGCTCCTACCATCTTGTTTCCTACTGCACTATGTATGCTGTACGCAAAATCTATAGGACAAGAACCTGCTGGAAGTGTTTTAACATCTCCTGAAGGTGTGAAACAATATACGCTGTCTGAAAAAAGATTTAAATCATTCTTAATTGATGATAAGAATTCCTTATTATCAGACATTTCCTTCTGCCATTCAAGAATCTGTCTTAACCAGCTAAGCTTTGCTTCCTCACTCTGGTTGTCCTTCTCACCTGTCTTTCCCTCTTTATATTTCCAGTGGGCTGCAATACCATACTCAGCAATCTTATGCATTTCGTAAGTTCTTATCTGTATCTCAAACGGCTGTCCGTTAGATGCAATAAGTGTTGTATGAAGCGACTGGTAATTATTAGGCTTAGGCATTGCAATATAATCCTTGAAACGTCCCGGAATAGGCTTATACATTTCGTGTATTACACCAAGTGCCGCATAACAGTCTTTTACAGTGTCAACCTTGATTCTTACTGCAAATATGTCATATATCTGGTCAAGCGTCTTATTCTGGTTAACCATTTTTCTGTAGATTGAAAAGAAATGCTTAACTCTTCCGTCTATCTCAGCCTCAATACCGGCATTGCTTATATGCATGCCGACTTCTTTAATTATGCTCTTTATAAATGCATCTCTGCCCGGTCTGTTTAAGTTAACCTGTTCAACAAGATCATTATATACATCAGGCATCAGATATTTCATTGATAAATCATCAAGTTCTACCTTAATCTTGGAAATACCTAACCTATGGGCAATTGGGGCATATATTTCCATTGTCTCTCTTGATTTCTCAATCTGCTTTGCCGGTGACTGATACTGCATTGTACGCATATTATGCAGTCTGTCGGCAAGCTTTATAAGAATAACTCTTATATCCTTTGCCATTGCAAGAAACATTTTTCTAAGGTTTTCTGCCTGGACCTCAATCTTATCATGCTGGTAATTAAGCTGTGTCAGCTTTGTTACGCCATCTACTAACAGTGCTACCTCATCACCAAATTCTTTTGCAACGTCTTCACTTGTCATAACTGTATCTTCAACAACATCATGAAGAAGACCTGCAATAATTGATTCTTTATCAAGCTCCAATTCAGCCAGAATAATAGCAACACATAAAGGGTGGATTATATAAGGCTCACCCGATTTTCTGAACTGTCCCTCATGTGCCTTTCTTGCGGTCTCGTATGCCTTCTCGATATCAGACAGATCTGTAGATGGATGGTATTTCTTTATAGCTGTAATAAGATCCTTATATAATTCCTCAGGACTTGTAAAATCTGCTGGTGTATCCACCGCTCTTTCAACCTGATTAGTTTTGTTATGGCTTGCGCCTGGTAACTCTATATTCTCTGGCATACGTGCTCCATTCTCTGGTAATTGTCCAGCGTTATAGTTTTCTTAAGCCCATTATTTATACACTGGCATATGTTCTTTCCATAAATTCTCTTGTAGCCACTGCATTCTCAGGAACAGTATTTTCCAGTGTGCAGTGTACATATGGCTTATGCTCCTTAATCTTCTTTAACAGAAGTGGATAATTAAGACCTCCTCCGGTCACCGGATTACCCTTTCCTGTACCTGCTGCCACTGACTTAAGCTCACTGCCTTCAACAATATAATCCTTGCAGTGAACAACAGCAATATCCTTTAATAACAGTTCAAATGCTTTCTCAATAATCTCATCCTGCTGTGCAAGATTATCAACACATAACAGGTTAACCGGATCAAATATAATCTGAAGATTAGGTGAATCAATAGCATCAAGTACCTTTCTTGCACGTTCAACAGTGTATACAATGTGCTTCCATACAGGCTCAATTGCCACAATAACACCAAACTGTTCAGCATATTTAACTATTGGTCTTAAATTATCAATAAAGCACTGAAGAGCCTCCTCACTGTGATTAGCTGGCTCATACTTATACTCCTCATTAACCGCACCAGTCTCAGTACCAACAACTCCACAGCCAAGAATACTTGCAAATCTTATATGTGCCTTATACTTCTCAACAATCTCCTTATGCTTCTCAGGATTGGGATTGCAAAGGTTAAGATAACAACCAAGTACTGCAACATCAACCTTATTCTCTGTGCATAACTCTTTTATATACATGGCAAGTCCCGGTGTCATAGTCTCCACGCCCGGCTTAAACTCCTTAATAGACTTACTTAGTGCTATATGCATACAGTGAAAACCCTGTGCATGTATATTGGGTATAAGCTCCTCTAATGGAGCGTATGCAACATCATGTGCTCTTATTCCGATTCTCATAAAAAACCACCTTTCCGTCAATTACAAACACTTTTGAAAGATTATACTATATATTACATAAAAAAACCAGTAAATATCTGCGACTTTTCCAAGCTGTGAGGGCGTTAATGCTGCTATATACAAAAGAACGGTGAGAGAAAGCCCGCCCAAGCGAAACGCGTTTGCTTTCTCTCACCGTATTAAACTCTGTATGCACCTTTATCTCAATTATCAATACAGCTTTACATTATTAATTAATCCTGTATCTCCAAGTGCCTTATAATATGTAACAAGTGGTATAAAACTCTGTGCAAATCCTTTCGTACTGTCACCAGAAACAATAACAGCATCATCTATAACCTTTTTAGAACCAATTCCTGCCTTTCCTGTGTTATTAATATTAGTTTCAAATGTTTTGAAACCATACTCAAGATATTTCTTATCACCTGTAAGTTCATACGCAATTGCCAGTGATTCCAGAAGAAGTGTGTTATTTCCATTCCTTGAAAGTGAAGGAAGCTCCTTATAATAGAACAAACCATTGTCAAGAGTACAATTCTCTACAATATCATCAATTGCTCTTATAAGCATCTGCTTAATATCTTCTCTTGGGAATACCCTGTAATATCTCATTACGCTTCCTGCAGCTACTGATATCATAAATCCTACTCTTATAAGAGTATTGTCCGTATATGGAGCAAGCCAGTTGCCATACTCCTCTTCCCATATCTTAAAGCTGTCAATAATCCACTCACATTTTGCAAGCCATTTTTCATCTCTTGTCTCCACATATAATGCAACAAGTGCACGTAAAGCCCAGCCAGTTTCTCTCGCATTGGCTTCTCCCGGTTTGGCATACATTGGTGTATCCAGAAGTCTTAATATGTTATCACCTATACTTATAGCTGTCTCAAGACCTCTCTCATCACCTGTAAAATGATAGTAATCAATCACTCCTTCAACCCATTCATGTGAGCATACCATTATTCCATTCTTACAATGGCCTGCTGTATGTTCCCACTGTCCACCTATTCTTAATGGATTCTTGCTGTAATGGCATACATCAACATCCATCTGATGCTTTGCTGAAACTATTAAATAGTCAAGGAATCTTCTGATTCCAGTTCTTGCATACATAAGAGCACATGAATGCGGATAATCATATTCATTATTACTCCATACAGGTTTTCCGCCACCTCTTCCCTGTAAAGTATATCCCATATCAATAGAATCGCCCCAATTCAACATGCCGTAGCATCTTGAATGGTTATCAGCCCTTGCAATAAGTGCGATTTCAACTTCATCCACAAGATGTTCAGGGAATACATCCATACACACTTCTGCCTTCTTGAATTCCTCTGGTGCTATGCATGGTCTGTCAGGCATCTGGTATATTGTACTTCTGTTATCAAGTTCCCACATCTGCATATCCGGTTCATGGAAATGCATCAGGAATCTCTGTTCCTTTGCCATACCAGACTGCATAACAACATTTCCAATATCCTCTGGAACAAGCATAACAGCTACTCCGCCGTCATATGCCTTAATTGCCTTCGGATAATTCTGCTGTGCCTGATATACAGTTATACACAATCCATCATTTCCATCAGTATAATCTGCAAGAAATGTACCATAGAATACCTCTGCAAAATGTTCATTTGCTTCCTTTACAAGATATGCATCATCGATAATCTTATTAACCTGCACTCCATCTCTTCCAATATAGAAATCAGTCTTATAATTAGAGCTTCCAACAAGTGTTCTTACATTGGAAACAGGTGCTTTACCAGATATCATCTCTAATTCCCCGGTTCCTCTTGTGTGATACACAGGTCCATTCTCTTTAGAATTATCCGTAAGTACATCTCCACATCCGGTAGAATCATTACCCATATTAATGTGCATATCAAACAAATCATCACTTGCAGTGACTGTCTCATCAGGCTTTGCATAAAATACCAGTGATTTAATATGAAGCTCATCATAAGTTGTATTAATAATCCTGTATGAAACATCAATCCATGACTTAGCTGCATATGATGTAAGTGTTATCTCAAAATCAACTTTTTTATTATTAAGAATGTTACTTCCTTTAGCTCTGATTACACATTTTACAGGACCTGCGTCTATAATCTTCCATTCACCAATATTAATGTCGTATAATCCCATATCATCTTTCAGATATGGTCCTTCAAAATTCTGAGCGGTATAATGTTTTCTTCCATCATCAAGTGTTTCAAATATATTCTGGGAATTATTCTTTACTGTAAATGCAACACAGCCTGTGTCAACACACAGTCCCTGCCCAGTCTGAGTAACAGATACTCCCTTTTCTTCACAGCTTCCATCAGACTCTTTTTCAAACTCAAGCACTGCGCCCTTATTAGCCGGAATATCAGCAAGAAAATCCACATACAGGTATCTTATGCTTCCATCTGCATGCTTTGATGTAACCTTTGGCTGAACCATGCATTTTTTGCCATCCTGTGTAATAGCTATCCTGTCAGCAGTTTTTAGCTCTCCTTCCTTAAAAGGAAGTGCTATGCCTGCCGGTTCCTGTAATCTGTCATACCTGTAAAGCTTGTCAAAATAAATTTTCATTATATGTACCCTCCATTGTTTGTCACGAGCAAATCTGCTATAATTGTACAACAGATTTAAATCATTTGCTATAGTCTTAATATAGCATTCATAATTCTGTAATTCATGTGATAAGATGTCATTATTAGCTAATAATACAGATTTATTGCAGCTTTTAGAAAGAGGGTTTATATTATGCATTATGCCGAGATAAAAACCTGCGATATTGCTAACGGACCAGGGGTGCGTACATCTCTTTTTGTAAGTGGATGCACTCACCGATGCAAAGGTTGTTTTAACGAAATTGCATGGGATTTTAATTATGGCAGGGACTTCACAGACGATACAATCAAAGAAATCATTGATTCCCTTGCCCCAGACTATGTTACAGGTCTCACACTTCTAGGAGGTGAACCATTTGAACACAGCAACCAGCAGGGACTCCTTCCATTGCTGAGAGAAGTACGCAGAATATATCCTAACCTGAGTATATGGTGCTTTACAGGATATCTGTTTGACAAAGATATTGTTGAAAAAATGTGCAATGAATGGAAAGAAACTAAAGAAATGCTTCAATACATTGACGTCATAGTTGACGGCAAATATGAAGAAGACAAGAAGGATATGATGCTTCAGTTCAAGGGTTCATCTAACCAGAGGACAATCCTTGTAAAAGAATCACTCGAATCAGGTAATATCGTACTTCTGTATGATTAATAATATAAAGGAGAATACACAATGTCACAGAAAGTTAATATTAAGAAATTAAATCCAGATTCCTGTATCCCAACATACGGAACAGAGTTCTCAGCAGGAGCAGACCTCTACTCAGGAATGCCAGAAGCTGTAACAGTTATGCCAGGCACAACTGAATTCATCAAAACAGGAATAGCAATGGAGATACCAGCAGGCCTCGTAGGCCTCATCTATGCAAGAAGCGGAATGGCATGTAAAAAAGGTCTTGCCCCAGCCAACAAAGTAGGCGTAATAGATTCTGACTACAGAGGTGAAATCATAGTTGCCCTCCACAACCATTCAGATAATCCTGTAACCATAGAACCAAAAGACAGAATCGCACAGATAGTCTTAGCTCCATACATCACAGCAGACTTCAACGAAGTAGAAGAACTTGACGACACAGAAAGAGGCGAAGGAGGCTTCGGCTCAACAGGCACGAAATAATACAGGAACCGGCAGCATAATAATATGCTGCCGGTTCCCACTCACAACCTAAATTCTTTCCTGCCTTACTTATAAGAAATGTTGGCATGTTCAATAACATAGTCCTGTGCCTTCTGTACAAGCATAGCCTTTACAATCTTATCTTTTCCGTATTTTTCAACAAATGTATCCGCATTAGAGTATCCGTTATCAGCCGCAAAATCATCAAGAGAACCTTTATAATCGTATTCTCTCATTGTCATATTGCGGTCTTTAACTATAGCCTCCATGATAAGCTGCTGTGTAGCAGATTTCTTAACAAAGTCATCAAAAGAAAGTCCATACTGCTTCTGACAATATTCATCCTTTGAAAGCTTAGAAAAATCCGCATAAAAACCAATAGATGTTTCAAGTCTGGATCTTGTTTCTTCCATAAGTGAATCAGGATAACTGCTTATCTTGAATGTATCCTGTAAAGAAGATAATACATCTTCCTGTATCTTGTTCTCAACCTTTGAATTAATATCAGTTTCAAGAGATTCCTTTATTGACTGTCTATATTCTTCGATTGTATCATATCCAAATGTTTCCTTAACATATGCATTAGTAAGCATTGGCACATTAGGCTGTGAAACTGTCTGCATTGTAAGCTCAAACACTACCTTAGTTCCTGCATATACTGTATTGCTATATGTTTCCGGCAAATCAATTACCATGACCTTAGTCTCTCCAGCCTTCATTCCATAGAGTGCTTCATCAAGCTCTTCTATGTCAAGTCCAAGCTTATCTTTTCCAAGTATCATTGTAACACCATCTGTATTAGACAGTCCTGTTGACTGTGAACCCGAACTTGTAGCAACATAAGTTACAAGTATCTGATCTCCATCAACAGCACCTCTGCTGACTTCTGAATAAGTTGTATTATTCTCTATATCTTCAGCAATCTTATCATCAATAAGCTGATTTTCTATAGAAGTTTTATCAACTGTTACAGCTATATCCTCATATTTTCCAAGCTGTACATAATCATTAACATTATAATCGTATTTTACTTCAATCTCTTTATTACATGCAGTTGCCATAAGCATTGTTGCTGATAATAAAACTATTGATGCTTTTCTTAAAAAATTTTTTCTCACAATAGACCTCCGCTCTTACTTCTCTATACAGAAGTAAAAAATTGACTTTCATACTATATCACATAAAAGAGATTTTATCCATATTTGTTCATATTAGTTCACAGAAATATCATACATTTTAAAAAGAAAAGACTGCCGCTTTCACGACAGCCTATTATCTCAATGATATATAATATATAATCAATTATGCAAGCTTAGACTTAGCAACCTCTGCGAGCTTAGCAAATCCTTCTGCATCGTTAACAGCCATCTCAGATAATACCTTTCTGTTAAGATCGATATTAGCTAACTTAAGACCATACATGAACTTGCTGTATGAAAGTCCGTTAATTCTTGCAGCAGCATTGATTCTGGCAATCCATAACTGTCTGAACTGTCTCTTCTTCTGCTTTCTGCCCTTATAACTCTCTGTAAGAGCTCTCATAACTGACTGCTTAGCAACTCTGTACTGCTTAGATCTTGCTCCTCTATAACCCTTAGCGAGCTTTAATACTCTGTTATGCTTCTTCTTTGCGTTTAATCCGCCTTTAATTCTTGCCATTTTATAAATTCCTCCTTAAACTATATCTCTAAATAAATGTTGTTATACCATTAATCTTAGAGATAAGGCATAATCTTCTTCATTGTCTTAACATTAGTTGCATCAGTCATAGCTGCCTGTCTAAGATTTCTCTTTCTCTTAGCTGACTTCTTTGTAAGAATATGGCTCTTGTATGCCTTCATTCTCTTTAACTTACCTGTTCCAGTTACTTTAAAACGCTTTGCAGCTGCTCTTTTTGTCTTTACCTTTGGCATAATAATCCTCCTAAAAATGTCTGTTAGTTGTTATTTATTTTAACGTTTTTCAGTTAAAAACATCATCATGCTCCTGCCTTCCATCTTAGGAGCCTTCTCAATTACAGCTATATCGCCAAGCTTTTCTGCAAAATCCTCTAATATATGCTTAGTAGAGTCGATATGAGCCATTTCTCTTCCTCTGAATCTTAATGATACTTTAACCTTGTTACCTTTCTCAATGAACTTTCTTGCTGAGTTACACTTAGTATTAAGGTCATTGACATCGATGTTAGGTGATAAACGAACTTCCTTAACTTCTACTGTCTTCTGTTTCTTCTTAGCTTCCTTTTCCCTGCGGAGCTGTTCGTACTTGAACTTGCCATAATCTACAATTCTGCATACAGGTGGATTAGCTGATGGCGAAACCATTACCAAATCTATTCCTGCATCCTTAGCCATGTTTAAAGCATCTCTTAATGCCATAACTCCAAGCTGCTGTCCTTCTTCTCCAATAACACGAACCTCTTTGCATCTAATCTGTTCGTTAATCATTAACTCGTTAATAGCGGTACACCCCCATATAAAAAAATAAAGTGAATAGCACAGCTATCCACTTTCTTTAATCAAAACACAATCCTATATTATGTGTAATTCTTAAATATCAACCCGAGTCGCCCTGTGCGCTGAGGTGAGAGTGGATACTCTGCTTTGCTTTGCAACTATTGCATAATATCATTCCAAGCAGCATATGTCAACCCCATTTTAAAAATTTATTTGCAAAATTTTATTACAATGCAATTAATCTTAAGTCTTGGAATATCACCTCAATAATGATATTATAATACAGAAAATAAATCAAGAAAGGATCTGACATTTATGAAAGATTTTCTTATATCAACTGACACAACTGCCGATTTGCCTGACAATTATGTTAAAGAAAACAACATTGATATCCACACTTTATTCTATGCATTTGGTGAAGTAATCTATGGAACAGACAATACTATGCCTGAGAAAGAATTTTTCGACCGAATGCGTAAAGGCGAGATGCCAACAACTATGGCATGCAATCCGCAAGATTGTAAGACAATATTTGAAAAACGCGTCAATGAGGGCTTTGATATTCTTCATATTGCATTTTCATCAGCACTTTCCAGCAGTTACAATAACGCCTGCATAGCTGCCAATGAAGTTATGGAAGAACATCCGGGAGCGCGAATCGTTGTTATCGATTCTTTAGCTGCTTCAATGGGTGAAGGTCTTATAGTATATAAAGCTATCGAAATGAAGAAATCCGGAAAATCTATGGACGAAATAATAGACTTTGTCAATGAGCACAAGCTTAATGTAGTACATAATTTTACTGTTGATGACTTAAACCACTTATATAGAGGCGGCCGTGTTTCTAAGACTACTGCCATTATTGGTACACTTGCCAATATCAAGCCAATCCTTCATGTAAATAATGAAGGCAGGCTTATTAATATAGGAAAAGTCCGTGGAAGAAAGAAATCACTTATTGCTTTAGTTGACCGTATGGAGGAACATATAGGTTCATACAGGGATAAGAATGATATTGTATTCATCAGTCATGGTGACTGCTTACAAGATGCACAGTTCGTAGCAGGTCTTGTCAAAGAAAGATTCGGCATAGATAACATATGGATTAATTATATATGTCCTACAATTGGCACACATTCCGGTCCTGGAACAGTTGCACTCTTCTTTATGGGTGAATCAAGATAATATACATGCAGAACTGGCAGAGTGTTTACCACCCTGCCAGTTCTGTTATCTGTTCTACCAACGTATTCACATCTACAGGCTTAGATATAAGTCCATTCATGCCTATCTTTTGCAACATCTCCATCTCTGTTCCAAAGCCATCTGCTGTCATAGCAATTATTGGCACATCTGTACATTTTCCATTCTTAGTTCTTATAATTTTCGTAGTCTCTATACCATCTATTCCTGGCATTCTCACATCCATAAGAACTGCATCTATGTCATCCGCCTGTTCACTTTCAAGCAGTTCAATCGCTGAACTGCCATCTTCTGCCTCGTAAACTGTTATATCTTCATCTTCAAGAATATCTCTTACAAGTTCCCTGTTAAAATCATTATCATCAACTACAAGTACACATTTATCCATGCTGTTCTCCTCTGACACATAATCATAAGATTCATATTATAACACATTATTCTCTCTTATTTCTGAAACAAGCTTTCTTCTGTATGCCCTGCAGCCATTTTCATTCCAGTATTTTCTCTTTTCAACCTTAATAACCTCAAATGTTGTATGGAAAATATCTGTCTTATAGCTTGTATATGGTTCTCTTCCTGGATAGAATACAGTAATTGAATCTGCACATTCATCTATCTTAAGACCGTAATCCTTAGCAAACTTTCGTGATTCATAGGGGCTTCTTATCATCTTGATATGTGCATAATATCCTACAAGATAAGCAAAATAGTTAATATCAAATTTATCAAGCCATCTGCCATCACTTGCCATAAATACTATAACAGGGAATGTTCTTTCTTCATCTGCAATCAGTGTTGTAAGATCATCATAATCCTTACTGTCTTCAACGTATCTTACAGATTCCCTCATTCTTTCCACATCAACAATGCCTATATTGTCTGCGATCTCTCCAAAGAAATTAGGTCTTGAGAACAGAACATTTTCATTATCTCTGTATCTATCTGACGGCTCTGCATATCTGTTAGATACCGTGAATTTCAGTCTGTCACCTTCTCTGCATACAACTGCTTCAGATATCCATACTCTTGTTGGTATCTTAGTATCAAGATGTGTAGTTTTTTCAGAAAAATACACATTATCTGCATCATATAAAAGATTAACAGAATATCCTGGTTCCGCATTAACATAAGTTCCAGCACTATCTGGCAGGTCTGTAAATACATCCTCAAATCTTGACTTAACCCACGAATATATATATCCTGTAGCTTTTCTGAACGCATCTGCCATGACAAGATTGCTAAGATCAATATATGTATCAGCCTTAAACACCATATATGAGCCAAACTGCTTGAACGGCTCAAATCTTCTTCTCTTGGCTATATTATCATTCTCCTGTTTCTTCTCATGTTCTATCCTTGCAAATGCTTCTTTGAGTCTCTCATCCTCAGGTCCTATCTGATTAACTATCTTAACAATATTATTAACAGTAATCTCCGGACCTTTATCTCCTGTATTATCCCACAACTGTCTTAGTAACGGTTCTCTTTTAAATTTATAAAACTTCTTGGCAAGTTCTGTATCTTCATCAAATATCTCTTCAATATATGGATGCAGCGGTTCTCTTGTAAACTTCAGTCTATAATGGCACCTTAACATATAGTTCCATTTTCTATCTTTGTAATGCTGATGTCCTAAATCTTCAATCAGCCCCACAACTGAATCATCACATAACTCCAGTGTCGCAAGAATACTGTTCATCTTTCTTGCAAGCGCTTCATTACCCGTGCCAAAAGCTGAGCCTTTATATCTCATATCATGTTCAATCTCATGCCAGCCCTCAAAAGAATTAGTTCTTACCTGTATCTCAAATGTATCATCCACATAATCTCCAAGCTCCGGATTAACAATGGTCTTGCTAAGATATCCCGGCAGCTTGAATATTCCGTTAATCTTCATTGCCCTGAACTCATATTCATTGGCCTCTGTTGTATTCCACACGCCCGGCATAGAGAATATTGTATCAAGAAAATTCTTAACAATCTCAACATCATCCGCATAATACAGAATAATTCTTATTCCTATAAGATCCTGCATCTTCTTATCCTGATTCTCTGTCCCCGGTCTTCTGTAGTCCTTTAATATAAGTTTATCAAGCATTGAATCAGGAGCTTTCACCCTGTATGCAACCCTGTAATAGAATCCTGCTTTCTTAAGCTTTTCTTCTATAATACTTAGCAGATCATCCTTAACAATATCAGGAACATATATCTTTTCTACATTCTCCTTAGTAAATAATTCATTAATTTCATTCATATCCTAACCTCTTATTCCCGCCACTTTGGCAAACTGTGTCTCCACCCTTGCCCTTAAGCGGTTTTTTATTCCCTCTGTTGCAAATGCAGCTTCAACGCCATTCATTATCATCTGCTTAACATCTTTCTTCTCCATATTAAATGTATCTGCAACCAACGCCAGTTCCCTCGCCTCTGTAGTGTTAGAAACCATCATATTATCCGTATTAACAGTAACTCTTATCCCCTTATTCATAAGCTGCTGTATCGGATAATCCCCTATTGTCTCATATATTTTAGTGTTCAGATTGCTTGTCGGACATAATTCCAACACAACACCTCTGTCTGCAAGTTCCTGCATAACTAAAGGATTCTCTATACATCTTATGCCATGTCCTATTCTTTTTGCCTGAAAATTCAATGCACATTCAACACTTTCTGCTCCAGCTGCCTCGCCTGCATGAATAGTAAATGGTACTCCTTTCTGCACGGCATCCCTGAATACATCTGCAAATGTATCCGTTGCATAAAGTCCTTCTGCCCCTGCAAGGTCTGCCGCCACAACACCGCTTCCCTTTTCAGCATATAATGCAGCAAGTCTTACTGTCTCCATATTAGCATCCTTATTATCATCCGAACGCATACAGCATAATATAAGATTGTGACAGGAATATGACTTCCAGTACTTTCTTGATTCATCGAGTCCCTCACATGCTGCTTCAACAATCTCCTGCTGTGACAATCCTTTTATTGTATGAAGCTGCGGCGCAAATCTTATCTCGCTGTATATTACCCCCTGTTCTTCCTGCTCCTTAACAAGCTGACACACACTATATCTAACAGCCTCACGCGTCTGTAAAAGCTGAAGTGGGAATTCGAACTTTTCAAGGTATTCATTAAGATTCTTACAATCTGATGACACACTCAGCTTTGCTGACAATTCTGCATCATCACCTGTTTCTATATTCTGCATACCACAAAGATGTCTTACAGATTCAAGCGACAATGAACCATCAAGATGTACATGCAGGTCTGTAAGGCAATCCAGTTTTTCTATCCATTCTATATTGCTACTATTCAAAAAAAACACCCTCTAACATAATATTATCTTACATACACTTCTTTACATTTTAAACTGCATTCATTTTATTTGCAACACTGATAAGCTTTTGTCTCCATATTTTACCAAGTATTTTGATAATTTTTATGATTAATTTATATTCAGCGCATTTGCATTAAATATACATGCGTGTTATAATTCATATATCAATATCGTTATAAGTAATCGGGGGATATAATTATGTCAGTTATTCATGAATCAGCAGAAAACTATCTTGAGTCAATATTAATGTTAAGCAAAAAGCTTCCTGTGGTTCGTTCAATAGATGTTGCCAATGAATTAGGTTTCAAGAAATCAAGCGTCAGTATTGCAATGAAGAATTTGAGAGAATCTAATCATATAACGGTAACTAAAGAAGGTTA
Organism: Eubacterium sp. AM46-8; assembly: GCF_003466705.1. Lineage (NCBI taxonomy): Bacteria > Bacillati > Bacillota > Clostridia > Eubacteriales > Eubacteriaceae > Eubacterium > Eubacterium sp. AM46-8. Next base: position 20,816 of record NZ_QSEU01000019.1, on the reverse strand, counting down.
CATATATCTTACAGAATCAGGTAAAGAGATTGCTGAGATGATATATGAGCGCCACCAGCTCCTTACATCATGGCTCATAAGACTTGGTGTTGATCCTAAAGTTGCTGAAGAAGATGCCTGCCGTATCGAACATGATATAAGCAAAGAATCATTCAACGCTATTAAGAAAGCAATATCTTAATTTTTCTCATATAATTTCCTTCTCGGAAAGAGCCATACCGGATTATCCGGCATGGCTCTTTCTATTTTACATATTCTTTTTATCCAGCAAATTCCTGTGCCCAGTAATGACTGTACCTTCCTGCTCCACAGCCTGAATTACTATAACCCAGCCCCATTTTTGTATACTCCGGGCTCAATATATTAGCCTTGTGTCCTGCTGAACTAAGCCATGATTTCATAACATCTTCAGGAGTTGCCTGACCTGCCGCAATATTCTCACCACATGCATTCTGCCATTCAACATTACATATGTCATACACTTCAAAGCAGCTATGATCATTAGGTCTTTTATGTCCAAACACACCTGTACAATCCATCTCTATAGCTCTCATGTTAGCTGCATTACACAGTGCCTCATCCAGCACGAGCGGAGCAACGCCAGCATTAGCTCTTTCATTATTAACAAGTTCTAACACCCTGTTTGCAAATTCACTATATGTAACCGTATTAATCTTTGCAATTGCAAGAAGGCTTTCATCATCAATGACATTAGCACTTTCGCCAGAAGAAGAATCATCTGAATTCTCTCCGGCATCAGATGAACCACCATTGTCATCTGATTCTGAGCCATAACCGGAGCCATTATCCTGATAGCTGTCATCCTGACTGGCATCATCCTGATATCCACTATTCTGTGAATTCTCCTGCACATTATCTGTGCCTATGTCTGCCTGTCCAGCATCTGTCTGATTGTCAGATGAATCTGATGCATTGGCATCCTGCTGATTACTTTCAGTCTGCTTATTGTTCTCACTATCTGTTTTCTGTGTGACTTTTTCAAATGTCTCTTCGTATGCAATTGCTTTAGTTGCTACTTGCTCTTTATTAATGTCCTTCTCTTTAGAAGCCACATTATCTCTGGCAGCGCTGCCACAACCTGCGAACAGACCTCCTGCAATCATTACAGCAATAAAAGCTGCTGTATATCGTCTCTTCATAATATTTGTCCCCCGTTTATCTACTCCTTGACAGTTTCACTGTCAAAGAAAATCATAACATACTGGCATAAGATTTTCCATAAGCATTTTTTGTCATCAATACCATATAAACCTGTATAATTGCCATAAATTACCATTTATACTACTATTATTATGCTGATAAAATGTTATTTTTCTAATAGTCCAATCTCGATTAGATGAACTATGGAGGAATACTATATGCATGAGTATCGTAATAGAATCCGTGAATTACGTGAAGAAAAACATATAACACAGGTAAGATTAAGTACTGAACTGGGGGTTGCTCAGGAAACCATAAGTGCATACGAACAGGGAAGACACCTTCCAAGCGTCACATCACTTATGAAGCTTAGCGTAATATTAGATGCTAGTATGGACTATATAATGATGAAATCTGATGTCAGAAATGTTGTACAGGTAAAATCATTATCTGATAATGAAACAAGACTTCTCAGATATTATAAAAAGCTTAACACATCAGGTAAAGAAAAAGCACTTTCATACCTCGAAGGCCTTAATGACGGATTAAGAGCTGGCCGTAAATAGCATATTTTTAAGTAATATATAAGCCTCCCTGACAAATATACGTCCGGGAGGCTATTAGTTTAATTAACCTTATTATTCAAGATATTCTGTGTATTCTGCTGTCTTTAATATTTCGTTAGCTCTTGCAATCTCTTCCTTAGTCGGTGGCATTACGTCAGAAAGTGTATATGGAATTCCTAATTCTTCCCATTTGAATACACCAAGTGTATGATATGGAAGCACTTCAAATCTTTTTACTGTCTTTAAGCTGGCAACAAAATCTCTTAACTGTTCAAGATCTTCCTGTGCATCTGTAACTCCTGGAACAAGAACATGTCTTATCCACATATCCTTATTGTGGTCAGACAGATACTTTGCAAGGTCAAGAATGTTCTTATTAGTCCATCCTGTAAGGTCCTTATGCTTCTCATCATTAATCTCTTTAATATCAAGAAGAAAAAGATCTGTGACTGCCATCAGTTTATCAAACTTTTCAAGATACTCAGGCTCCATCTTGAAAGGATTGCCTGATGTATCAAGCGTTGTGTGTACACCATTCTTCTTTGCAATTTCAAAAAGTTCTGTTACGAACTCCATCTGAAGAAGCGCTTCACCACCACTTACAGTGATTCCGCCACCATTCTTCCAGTAATTTCTGTAACGGTAAGCTTTATCGAACACTTCCTGCGCTGTTTCTAATGTTCCGCCTTCTTCTTTCCATGTCTCAGGATTATGACAATATCTGCATCTCATATGGCAGCCCTTAAGAAATACAATATATCTTACCCCTGGTCCATCAACCGAGCCAAAGCTTTCTACCTGATGAATTCTACCTTTAATACTTTCACTCATAGCATTTTCCTCTTCCATAATTATTACTTTATAAATGTATTATCACAAAACAGCGATAATTTACTCCAAAAATATCTACATTTTATAGAAACATATATTTGGTGCATTAAATATAACACATCCCCTATATATTGTCAGTTTGAAATCATCATGTTTGCATAAAAAAGCAAAATGTAGACCTTTTTACCTACATTTATCTGTTTCTATAACGTATTCTCTCAAGCCTGTTTATTTCATAACATTTTTCACACATGCCAAACTTATGATTCCATTCCAGCTTCTTTCCGCATCGTTTGCATCTGTTAAAAAACTCGCCATTAGTAAGCTCGCTTACTATTCGTTCTGATATATCTTCCTTCAACATTCTTATACGCTCATTATATTCTGAAATATTGAGTGCATTACAATACGAATTCAGCAGGTCCAGTTTTTTATATAACTGCTCCAGATCATCAAGTTTCATGTTCGTTATATCATCATATTCTGTATCAACATAGTACCACATTCTGCTTACAGGTTCACCATCTGCTGTCATATCAACCAGATCCTGCCACAGATATTTTAATTGTTCACTGTTTTCATCAAATGGTATATTAATAAGACTGTATTCAAGGTCTTTATTAATCTTCTCACCATGTTTTTTCTCAATATATTCAGCAAGCTTAATACGATTCTTAAGATCTGCAACCGAAAAGCATTTTTTCTCAATAGTCTTTAACCATATCTTAAATATTTCCGACAGACTGTATGGCATATCGAGCACTTTTCTAGGCGGCTGTATAACGCAGCTTGTTATCTGTTCATATCTTCCATGCAGAAGCTCACCTATCTGTTCCCTGTCTTCTAAAGAATTAACATATCCCTGATTATACATTCCTTTTCGTCCGGCTCTTCCGGCAATCTGCTTGACCTCACTCATATTAAGAGATCTCTTTGATTTGCCATCAAATTTTCTTGCTTCAGTAAATATAACTCTTCTTATTGGAAGATTCACTCCCATTCCAATCGCATCAGTACATACAACTATCTTACTTTCGCCACTTAAGAACCTTGCAACCTCTGCTTTTCTTACACTGTAAGGAAGCGAACCATATATAACACTTACTTTATAACCTTCCTTTTTAAGCAGTGTTGCAAGCATAAGTACCTTTCTTCGTGAAAATGCGACTAAAGCATCACCATCCTGTATATCATCCGGAAATATGAAATCATGGTCTTCCATTATAAGCCTTGAATTTCTCTTATGTCTTATGTCTGTATATGTGTCTCCACACATTTTTATAAGCATTTTAACGATATGTATTGCATTCGGTGACATGCATATGTGAATAACATCCGCATTGACACCAAGAATTGCTTCTGTCCACGCCCAGCCCCTGTCTTTGTCTGACACCATCTGGGCTTCATCTATTACACAGACATCATAATGCCTGCTTATATCCATCTTCTCTACAGTACACGATAAATGCTTTGCACCTTCCCTTATGTCCTTCTCTTCACCTGTTGTTAAAGAACAGTTAATTCCTCTGGCAAGGCTCATCTCCTGAATCTCTAACGCAAGCAGCCTTAAAGGTGCAAGGTACATTCCTGCATCTGCATTGTAAAAATCCTCAAGTGCATCATGGGTTTTTCCAGTATTAGTCTCCCCTATATGCAATATAAAATGTCTCTTTATATTTCTGGCTTCAGGATACAGCTGTGTTATATCCTCAGGTATGCTCTCCATTAAGGCGGTCTTTATCTTAAGTTCCTTAAGACTCGCAAGATCCTTTGGCACGAATTTTTTCTTTTTCTTTTTCTTTTTATAGTAATATCTAGCCATTTATTTTCCTATTGTTTTCTTAAATATAAACAAGAAGCATGACAATGCGTAATAAATTACATATTGTCACGCTTCTTTCTGTAAGGTCAGTCTAATTATTTAGCTGCTGCAGGATTATTCTTCTTAGTAGCAATCTCATCCTTAAGCATTGCAACAAATTCGTCCTTAGATACTGTAGTTGACTTCTGCTCTCCGTGAAGTCTGTAACTTACAGTTCCATCTGCTGCTTCATTCTTACCAAGTACAATAAGGTAAGGAATCTTCTTAACCTGAGCTTCTCTTACTCTGTATCCAAGCTTTTCTGCTCTCTCATCAATCTCAACTCTGATTCCATTATCAGCAAGATAATCATAGAGACCATGTGCATAAGCATTTAACTCCTCATCTTCATTCTTAACTGGAAGAATTGTAGCCTGTACAGGAGCAAGCCATAATGGAAGGTTGCCCTTTGTCTCCTCAAGTATATAAGCCATGAATCTGTCAAGAGAACCAAGGATAGCTCTGTGAAGAACTACAGGTGTCTTTCTCTGTCCATCTTTATCAATGTATGTTAAGTTGAACTTAGATGGAAGACAGAAATCAAGCTGACATGTTGATAAAGTATATTCATTACCGATAGCAGGCTTAACATTAACATCAAGCTTAGGTCCGTAGAATGCAGCCTCTCCGATTTCCTCTGTGTACTCAATTCCGATATCATTAAGAACCTTTCTTAATGCGTTCTCAGCATTGTTCCACATTTCATCATCATCATGATACTTTACCTTATCCTCTGGATCTCTTAATGAGAGAACACAGCGGTAATCTGTAATATTGAAATCCTTGTATGTCTCAAATATAAGGTCTACAACCTTGGCAAATTCTGACTCAATCTGCTCTGGTGTTACGAAAAGATGGGCATCATTCTGACAGAAATGTCTTCCTCTCTCAATACCCTTTAATGTTCCACTTGCCTCAAATCTGAAGTCATGTGCAATCTCACCAATTCTTATAGGAAGATCCTTGTAAGAATGCATTTTATTAGCATATATCATCATGTGATGAGGGCAGTTCATTGGTCTTAAGACAAATGATTCGCCTTCAACTTCCATAGCTGGGAACATGTTTTCCTTGTAGTGATCCCAGTGGCCTGATGTCTTGTAAAGATTAACTGTACCAACACATGGTGTCATTACATGAAGGTATCCAAGCTTTCTTTCCTTGTCCTTAATGTAATTCTCAAGCTCCTGCCATACTGTATATCCCTTTGGTAAGAACATTGGAAGTCCACGGCCAATTAAGTCATCTGACATGAAAAGTTCCATTTCTTTGCCAATCTTTCTGTGGTCACGTTCCTTTGCTTCCTCAAGAAGCTTAAGATGTTCTTCAAGCTCCTCAGCTGTTGGGAAACATACACCATAGATTCTCTGCATTACATGATTGTTAGCATCGCCCTTCCAGTATACACCAGAATATTTAACAAGCTTGAAATTCTTACAGAGCTTAGTATTATCAACATGAGGTCCACGGCAGAGGTCTGTGAAATCGCCCTGGTCATATACTGTAATGTTGCCATCTTCAAGACCGCTTATAAGGTCAAGCTTATACATATCATCCTTGAACATCTCAAGGGCTTCTTGCTTAGAAACTTCTCTTCTGTATATCTTCTTGCCTTCCTTGCAGATTTTCTTCATTTCTTTTTCGATAGCTTCAATAACTTCGTCATTGATTACATTATCTCCAAGGTCTATATCATAATAGAATCCCTCTTTTACTACTGGGCCAACCCAGAACTTAGCATGTGGATATAAATGCTTAACTGCCTGTGCCATAACATGTGCACATGAATGATTAAGAGTATTCAGTCTTTCATCTTCCTTAAAATTAACCATGATAAATCTCCTTTTGTGTTAATATTTTTGTTGCTATTCTCATCGCTGCTTGTGCTCGTAGCTCATGTTCCAGAGCTTCGCTCTGTCACTGTCGCGGTGCTCCTCGAATATCCATGCAAAGTCCACACCCTGTGCAAGCACAGCTGTTGACTTTCCCTGTATATTCTCATCGCTACTCGCGCAAAAAAGCCCCTTATACAGTGGCTTTCCAGCTTGCTGTATAAGGGGCGAATATTCAATCCGCGGTTCCACCCTTATTATTCTCTAAATCAGGAGAACATCTCATTATGATTATAACGGAATCACCGTGCCGTATTGGGGCCGCTCAGAGGTGGTTTTCCCATATCCGTATTCTAAAGCACTTCCACCATATATGCTTCTCTCTGTAGAACCGTAACATAGTACTCTTCTCGTCAACACTTTGATTAAAAGTATATTTCAAAAGCTACCTGATGTCAACCTTTTAATCACAGATTTTATATTCAATTTTTAATTCAATTTTCATTTTAAGACAATTTCATATCTCCATCTTTAACCCAGCCAATCTTCTTAAGAAGCATATTAATAAGCGGGCAAAGAACTGCCGGAAGAACAAATGATATAAGTATCATTCCAGCCCAGTCAAATCCTGTAATTGCTGCCTTAGTTCCATTGGTAATGTCATTTACCCAGCCTGAATATACTCCAATCTGACCGACAAATCCGCAAGTTCCCATACCGGATGATACCGGAGTACCATTCATCTGCAGCTTGAACAAGCATGTTGCCATAGGACCTGTAATTGCAGACGTAACTATCGGTGCAATCCATATTCTCGGATTCTTAATGATATTTCCCATCTGAAGCATTGATGTACCAATTCCCTGAGATACAAGTCCGCCCCAGCGGTTTTCATTAAACGACATAACCGCAAAGCCAACCATCTGTGCGCAACAGCCTGCAACTGCTGCTCCACCCGCAAGTCCTGTAAGTCCAAATGCAGCACATATAGCTGCAGATGATATAGGAAGTGTAAGCGCAATTCCAACAAGTACTGATACCGCAATTCCCATAAGGAAAGGCTGGAGATTAGTTGCAAGCATAATAAGCTCGCCAATCTTCATTGCCGCTTTTCCTAAAGCCGGAGCGATAAGAGCTGCAACGCCTGTTCCAACACCTATAGTAACAAGCGGTGTAACAAGAATATCTACCTTAGTTTCTTTAGAAATCATTTTACCTGCTTCTGCTGCAATAATTGCAACAAAATATACCGCAAGCGGACCGCCCGCACCACCAAGTGCATTAGATGCAAATCCAACAGTTATGAGTGAAAACAGCACAAGTGGAGGACATTTCAGCGCATAACCAATAGCAACTGCCATTGCCGGTCCACTCATTGCTGACGCAAGCCCTCCAACTGTATAATTTACGCCACTCACTGTTGCCACAGTATTAGTAAGAAAACCGATATGTAACTGTGTTCCCAGTGTATTAAGAATTGTTCCTATAAGCAGCGAGCAAAACAGTCCCTGTGCCATCGCTCCCAGTGCGTCAATTCCATACCTTTTAACTGAAACTTCAATATCCTTGCGTTTCAGAAAAGATTTAAATTTCTCCCACATAAATAGACCTCACTTTTTATAAATTTTCACTATGATAGCATATTATGTGGGATTTGTGAATTGTTCGCAGCTGATAATAAATTAATGTTTATCATAAAGCAATGCTTATTAGAATGTACTCCTTACTAGAAAGTGATGCTGCCTATTATCCCATCCATTTTCCCAAGAGCTGATTTTCTTTCTCTTATAGCTCTCTCTAATGACATTTTTTCATAAGATGTACCTTTAAGTTCTTCAATAGTCCATTCATCTCCTAAATATGCCATCTCATCAATAAAAATTTCTTTTTCATTTTCTTTCATAACTATATATCCTCCTTAATGTGACCTCAAATTTTCCAATAATTGTTCTGCCATCTCAATAAGTTCTGCCGTTTCTGACTGATTATCATACATATTATTAATCTTTTCTTTAAGAATCATTACCTGCTCATCTACCGTCATGTATTCAAGCTTTGCAATTTCTGATAATCTGTATCCAAACCGTTGATACAATCTTATCTTTTTAATCTTTTTTACTGTAGCATCATCATATAGCAGGTAACCATACTTATTCTTTGTAGTTGCTTTAACCAAGCCATAGTTTTCATATGTCTGCACAATCTTTCTCGTCACTCCTGTTTCCTTGCATACTTCTTTAAGTGTCATTAAATCATTCCTCATAGGCCCTCCTTTAACCTATGACTACTCCAACGGAGCAGTCAAATGGTTTTTACAAAAAATTTGATTTTCATAAAAGGCCATGTAAATTTCGCGAAAAATGATTATGATTATGTATGTGAAAGCATGAAAAAAGCGCCATAGTCAATTGACTAGAGCGCTACTGTTAATATTTAACTCCAATTACATATAAACAATTTCATATTCTTTAAATCCTGATAAAAAAGCTTTTATAATATTTTTTATATTTTCTGATGCATTATCATAAATCCCCTTAGATTCAACATCTTCCAGTCCCATTTGTTCAATTTCATCTACTATTTCCTCATACTGCGAAAACTCAATAGGATTCAAAATATTATTTGATTCTGAACATGTTACTGTGTCCCATATTACATAATTATCATTCAACTGTATTTCAGGCAACTTAATATATATTTTACTACTATCATTATCAACATTAATAACCATTTTGCTCATATCATACCCAACTTTAACAACACCACTTGCTTTAATTTCAATAGAATTTGTTGTTCCAAAAATTTTGATGTTATCCAACCAATATCTTGCAGAGTCTTTACCATAAGTTACAGTATACTCACCACTATAACTTGATAATTCAGCTATTCCTTTCAGCTTTGCCTCTACTTCTTCAATAGTAACTATACTTTTTTCATTTTCTCCTGGCAATTTAAGGTCTATGCCACTTTGATTATTCTTTTGCTCTAATTTCCATTTGCCTTCATTTCTTAAATTAGCAGTTTGAAAACCAGCAACAAATGTAAGTGCCAAAACAAAAATACTCAAAATTATCTTAAAACATTTTTTCATATCTGGTCTCCTATGTCCATGCCGTTACAATCACTAATAAATAAAACGCCACAATAAGACCTATAATTGTTAATAAAATACCTAAAGCTTTTTTCATTGGTATTACCTCCTAAATTTATCTTTCAGTTAACTGATTAATTATTCTAAAAGTTATACAATTATATAACCCCATTATCCGATAAGAATTTTCTATACATATCTTCAACTCTTTCCAAATCATCTTTATGAAGATTTCCTATCTTAAATATAAAACTATCTTTTGTAAGAAATATCATCCCACTCTGTTTCATCATTCCATTCATCCGCAGATGATACAGTTGCTTTTCCTGCACTGTTATAATTCGTATTCTTCATAGCCAGCTTATACGCTTGCATTCCATATATACCACTATTCATATCCGGGTGAAATGGCAACGCCTGTTCCCTTACAGCCTGTTTTGCTGCCATTGTAAAAAATGTGGTCATGTCCAACCCTAGATTAGACATAAGTTCCTGTAACTGACTTTTCAATGTTTCATCAATTCTCATAGTAACATTTGTATTTGCCATTATCATCACTCCTTTCATCTTCTATTTTATTATATTCTTTCGCATATTTTTTCAATGCATTGTTATAACAGCGCACATATTATATCATAATATGAAATAACATATCAATTCTATTCCCTTAAATCTCTCCTATTTTTAAGGGAATAAGCAATATAATAAGCGAATATCTCCTTAGAGTTCTATCCATGCCAGTTCTCAATATACTAATCATCTATATTCTGTCACACAAATATAATACAATCTAACACCTGATACCTATCAATAGTCGCATTTTACAACTTCTTATGGGTAATTTCTCCATCAAATCATCATATTCAAGCCAATACTGCATCAAAAAAGCCTATAAGATGTTCAAGCAAAACAATCTTATAGGCTTTTCAACTCTAAGTATTCAATTTACCTGCCAAAACTACCTATCAATCAACACAAAAAATGTTTCTTATAGGAAGACGGCAATTCCACGCTATATTTTAGACATTAGCGACTGAATTTCCTCATGCGAAATCGCCAAAGCTGCCAGATCTCACCGATGCAGTGATGCCGCCAACGCCACAGCAATCAAGCAAGCTAGCCAGCAAGCCCCTAAGAAATCCTCGTCTCACGAATCACTTTTCTGACAGCCAGCACCTTGCCTGCTGAAACCGAAAGCTCATCGACACCCATCTTAAGAAATTCTTCTGTGAGTGTTGTGTCTGCACCGAGTTCCCCACAGATACCTGCCCAGATTCCCTCTGCATGTGCATTCTCAACAACCATTCTTATCATGGCAAGAATGGCTGGATGATGAGCATCGTAGAAATCATCAAGCTTTGTGTTCTGACGGTCAATCGCAAGTGTGTACTGTGTCAGATCATTAGTTCCGATACTGAAGAAATCCACCTTCTTAGCAAGCTGGCGGCTCATAATTACAGCAGCCGGAGTCTCAATCATAATTCCACTCTTAGGATTACCGAATTCAATTCCCTGCTCTGTAAGCTCAGCCTTAACTTCATTCTCAATAACTTTAATCTTATCAACTTCCTGTTCACTGATTATCATAGGATACATGATAGATATGTTTCCATATGCGCTTGCTCTGTAAAGGGCTCGTAACTGTGTCTTGAATATCTCAGGTCTTGTCAGGCATATTCTTATTGCACGAAGACCAAGAGCAGGATTATCCTCTTTATCCAGTCCGAAATAATCACACTGCTTATCAGCACCGATATCAAGAGTTCTTATAATTACCGGTTTTCCAGCCATGCTTTCAGCTACAGTACGGTATATGTTGAACTGTTCTTCTTCTGTTGGAAATGTATCAGATTCAAGATATATGAATTCACTTCGAAACAGTCCAATTCCTGCTGCATCATTGGCAATAACATTTGCAAGGTCCTTAATGTTACCAATATTAGAATAAAGCTTAATCTTCTTGCCATCTAAAGTCACATCTTCCTTGCCTTTAAGTTCCTGCAAAAGAGCTTTCTTCTCATTGTCTTTGCGCTGTTCCTCCTGCATTGCTGACAGGGTTGCCTCATCAGGTTCAATATATACGACACCGTTAGTTCCATCGACAATACCAAGCTTGCCATTAAGAGATTCATCAATAACAATATCTGAACCAATTAAAGCCGGAATTCCCATTGTTCTTGCAAGAATCGCAGTATGCGAATTAACTGAACCCTTCTGTGTAACAAATGATAATATCTTGCTCTTATCCATCTGGACTGTCTCTGATGGTGCCAGATCCTCTGCCACCATAATAACAGGTTCATCTGCATCTATACCGCTTCCTGTATTGCCGGAAAGTATTCCTAACAATCTTTCTGTAATATCTTTGACATCTGCTGCTCTTCCACGCATATATTCATCGTCCATGGCTGCAAACATCTGTGAAAAATTATCCCCTGTCTGGGCAATGGCATATTCTGCATTCACCATCTGACTATCAATAATATGCTCAACAGATTCCTTATAATCGTCATCTTCAAGCATCATCTGATGAATCTCAAATATTGCCGCATTAGCCTCGCCAACTTCGCGAAGTGCTTTATCATGAAGTTCCCCCAGTTGTTTAAAGGCTGTTTCTACAGCTTCATAATAACGGTTCTTCTCAGCTTCTGCATCAGTAATCTTTACACGCTTAACCTGATGTTCACCTTTCTCATACACCATTATCTTACCTATAGCAATGCCTCCAAATACACTTTTTCCAGTATATTTATTCATGTGCACCTCCTGTCTGCTACATATTGCTCTTCATGAATTCTTCAATCTTAGCTGCTGCAACCTCTTCATCTTCACCTTCTACAGTAATTGTAACTTCATTACCACATTTTACAGCAAGTGCCATAATACCGAAGATTTTCTTGCAGTCTCCTGACTTGCCATCCTTAGTAAGAGTAATCTTGCTGTTAAATTCCTTAGCGGCCTTTACAAGCTCTCCTGCTGGACGAGCATGTATGCTTCTGCATCTGTAATAACGTACTTAAATTCCTTCATAATTAAAAACCACCTTTCTTAGGCTGCTTTCTTCTTAAAGAGCCCTAAACATATTGTTGAGATGATAGTTCCTGCCACAAGTGCAATCACATAATATATTGCATTGCCTACTACAGGGAATACGAAAATGCCGCCATGTGGTGCCATTAAAGTACATTTGAAAAACATACTGATGGCACCTGCTGCACCTGAACCTATGATACATGCTGGTATTACATGTAAAGGATCTGCTGCCGCATAAGGTATTGCACCTTCTGTTATAAATGCAAGTCCCATAATAAAGTTAGTTGGACCGGCATCTCTTTCTTCCTTAGTAAACTTATTCTTAAAAAGTATTGTTGCAAGAGCAATCGCACATGGTGGAACCATACCACCTATCATTACTGCTGCCATTATATCATAATTACCTGCCGCAATGGAAGCAGTTCCGAAAACATATGCTGCTTTATTGAATGGTCCACCCATATCAATTGCCATCATGGCTGCAAGTATGAATCCAAGAAGAACCCTGCTTGTACTTCCCATTCCTGCAAGGAAGCTGTTAAGTCCTGTGTTAATCCCACCCATTACAGGCTCTACAATAAATGTCATTCCAAGTCCTATTACCAGAATACCCACTACCGGATATATAAGTACAGGTGCTATCTTTTCCAATGCCTCTGGTAACTTATCACATATTTTTCTTAAAAGAACTATAATGTATCCTGCTGCAAAACCTGCAACCAGAGCGCCTAAGAATCCAGACTTTCCATTAGCTGCGATATAACCACCAACAAAACCAAGTGCAAGTGCCGGTCTGTCACCAATGGCCATTGCAATAAATCCTGCCAGAACAGGGAGCATGAAGCCAAATGCTGCTCCACCGATAGACTTAAACAGTGCCGCAACAGGTGTTATCGTACCAAAATTGCTTCGTTCTGCCTCTGACAGTGCATTCATATCAACATTAAGTCCATCAATAAGAAATGCTATGGCAATCAGAATACCTCCGCCTACAACGAAAGGTAACATATGTGATACACCATTCATAAGCTGTGTATATATCTTATGTCCAATTCCGCCGCCTTTCTTTGCTGATGCGCTTTCCTTCTTTTCAGAAATTCCTGCCTTATATACAGATGCATCTCCTGCAAGAGCTTTCTTTATAAGTTCATCTGCTTTATTAATTCCATCTGAAACCTGACACTCAATTACTTTCTTTCCATCAAATCTCTCCATTGGAACCTGTGCATCTGCTGCTACAATAATACATTCTGCTGATTCAATATCTGCATCTGTCAACACATTCTTAGCTCCGCCAGAACCTCTTGTCTCAATCTTAATTGCACATCCAGCCTTAGCTGCTGCCTTCTCAAGTCCTTCTGCTGCCATGTAAGTATGTGCAATACCTGTAGGGCAGGAAGTAACTGCAAGAATCTTAGCCGGCTTATTATCTTCCTTTTCAAGTCTTTCATCTATACTCTTGGCTTCTTCGTCAGCCCCATCAATAATTTCAAGGAATTCCTCCGGGCTTCCGGCTTTCATAAGCTTTGCTACAAAATTCTCATCCATAAGAAGCACTGATAACTTACTTAACACATCAAGATGTACATTATCCTTAGTATCCGGTGCTGCAATAAGGAAAAGAATCTTTACCGGCTCATCATCAAGCGATTCAAAATCAACTCCATCCTTAATAACCATTGCTGCAAGTCCTGGTGCATTAACGGCACTGCATTTGCCATGAGGAATTGCTATTCCTTCTCCCACACCTGTTGTACTTTCTTCTTCTCTTGCATATACTTTAGCCCTGTAGCTTTCGATGTCATCAATCTTTCCGCTCTTTGCCATAAGTTCTACAGCCATATCAAGAGCCTCACTCTTTGTCTTAGGAGCAGCATTAAGATTGATACTTCTCTTATCCAGTAAATCTGTAATTCTCATAAAATACCTCCTTTACATTATCCCTTGCAGGTAACCTCTACCCGCTTTAATACCTCTAAAATCTCTCTTTTTGTTGCAAGATTTTCTGAAAATGCACTGGCACTTCCTGTTGCAACGCCCATTCTGAATGCATCTTCATAATTACATGTCTGAAGATATCCCGCCATAAATCCTGCAACCATTGAATCACCTGCACCTACTGAATTCTTAAGCTCGCCCTTTGGTGCATCTGCTTCATATACCTTTCCATATTCATCAATAAGAACTGCGCCTTTTCCACCCATCGATATAAGCACATTGACAGCTCCCATATCCTGCAGCTTCCTTGCATATGGAATAACCTCTTCCTTAGATTCAAGCTTAACACCAAATATATCTCCAAGTTCATGCTGATTAGGCTTGATAAGAAATGGGTGATATTCAAGAACATTAAGTAAAAGCCTGCTTGTCGCATCAACTATAATCTTAACGTCTCTTCCCTGTAGTCTTTCCATAATTCTTCTGTATATATCGTCTGATATACACGAAGGAATACTTCCTGCAAGTACAAGAACATCTCCACTTGAAAGTCTATCAATCTTACTTACAAGAGAATGGAGATTATCTTCTGATATCTGAGGTCCCATTCCGTTAATCTCTGTTCCATCTATGTTCTTAATCTTCATGTTTATTCTTGAAAAGCCATTATCAACCTGAATAAAATCCGTATTAATGCCATATTCTGATACCATGTCACATATCTGTTTCCCAGTAAACCCGGCTACAAATCCAAATGCTGTTGTATCAAATTCAAGATTATTAAGAACTATTGAAACATTAATTCCTTTACCACCCGGAAGCATATGCTCATATGATGTTCTATTCGTCATTCCCAGCTCAAAACTCTTAACTTCCACTATATAATCCAGTGATGGATTAAATGTTACTGTATATACCATTGTCTCTCCTTTCTGGCTTCACAACCTTTTTGTTATATTTATAATACAGTCATATTCGTTCAAAATCAATCATATTCATTTACAAACTTTTAGATTATTTTTGTGCATTTTTCACAAATTATCATCAAAATACCTTCTCTAAATATGCATTGTGTATCAACTTCATAACTTTCAGTATCGGCCAAAAACAAAAAAATATGCCAGAACTTCAGACTCAGCCAAAGTTCCAGCATATTAGTATTATATATTATTATATTAATGTTTTCCCTTAAGAAGTGGTGATAATGGCTTATATATAAGCATTGATATTCCCACGTCAATAAGTCCCTTAACTATTGTAAAAGGAAGATTAAAGCATATCAGACACTGCATGATTGATTTCATAGATGGAATTATAGCCTGATACAGACTTAATATTACCACCTCTGGCATTGCCAGTTTATAATACACAGGATACACTATTAAATAATTCGAGAACACACTGAATACCCCCATTGCCATGGCACCGCATAAACCGCCAAGCAATGCTCCTGTCTTAGACTTTTTCTTCTTATAAACAATTCCTGCTGTAAACACGAATACGGAACCGAGTATAAAGTTAGAAAGTTCTCCAACAAGCATACTCTGTGAAGCTGCCAGATGTACAACATTCTTAATGAGACATATTATAATGCCTGCCACTGGTCCGAGTGCATAAGCACCAAGTAACGCCGGAAGATCCGAAAAATCAAACTTGATAAATCCTGGCATAATAGGAATCGGTATCTCCAGATACATAAGAACTACTGCTACTGCTGAAAGCATACCCGTCACCGCTATCGTTCTCACATTACTCTTAGTATTAACATTACTCATTGCTTTTATTCTCCCTTATATTCTGTAATATTATTCCGCCTCCTTAAGGTGCATCTTTTTTGATGCATGCTCCATAGCTTCAACAAGAGTTCTCATATCACTAAGTATCTGTGTAGTTCTTTCTTCACCAAGTTCAGCAATAACATTACCATAATATTCTCTGTTATTGTCCTCTCTTTTTTTTAAGAAATCCCTTCCGGCATCAGTGAATACGAGATATGTACCATCTGTTCCTTTGCCATCATGTTTCCATAAAGCATAGCCCATGTCCTTAAGACTGCTTGCGATTGCCGATGTCTGTGGAATTGATATTCTCATAAATGAAGACAAATCCTTAAGATATGTCTTATCCTTGCCATCAATACAATCTTTCTCCATTACCTTGAGCGCAATATAATCTGCCAGCTCAAGACCATTGTAAAAATTCTTTCTTCTCTCCTTATCCATCAGGAACCTCTGAAATATAAGTTCTGTAGATAATTCGAAGCTTTCAAAACTATTGTTCATACCCCTATCTCCTCTCTGTCTTAAAATAATGATTCGATAGATTTATATTACCAGAAAAATCCTTATATGTCTGTATAACAATCATGAACAATTATTAAAAAGTTATAAACTCATTTTCTATTGTTTACAGCATTCGGCCCATCTGTAACCCACTTGTATAAGTTCAGATTCATCCGCATAAGAATAAATCTTATTCTTAGTACCTATTCTCAATGCATTTTCACAATCATGCTTATGAATCAGCATCGACCTGTTATTAAGTATATAATCATAATCATTAGAAACATCGTCTGCCTTAACCGCAACATCAATAAACCGGCCTGTGTATTTTGATTCCCCTGTAGAATATATGTAGTCAAGCCCAGGCTGGACATTATATAGAAAAACATTAAAGCATATTCCCTCTCCATTATCTTCTACAGAATATGCTTCCATAAGAACCCCTCTGCACATAAGTTCTTCCTTGTTAAATACCGGTGTCACTCTGTACATTACATGATTAGACGTTTCTTCAAGATATCTTGCAATCTTTACAACATATACATTCATATTGTCTGTCATATATGGACTCGCGGTTATATAATTCTTCTTATCTGTATCAGAACCGCCGAAACACCATGGAATAATCTGGGTTCTTACCTGACAGGCACCGCCAATCTCCTCATATGTGGCATTATTCCATCCTGTCGGATGAATACTGTCAGAATCGCCTTTCTTATCATCTTCTACAGGCATAGAATCATAATTAATACATGCAATAGCCGATGTTCCTCTTTTAAGGCTGTCAAGCGGTCCATATTTCAGATAGCGTTCATTTTTAATCTCTGAACCTGTAAAATACGGCTTATTATCATTAACATATACATAAGGATTATCACCCTTATATTCCGTAATATCATCATAGGAAAACTGAATACTTTTTGAATTAACATTATTAGCAGAAACATTTGCAAAAAGCTTATATCCGCCAAACACAATCAACACAAGTAATATTATCCCTATTATTTTCTTTCTCATTTCGTATTACCCTTCTTCATTCCTGGTACCTGTGCCAGAATAACCGCTATAAATACCAGAACGCAACCCATTATCTCTCTCTTTTTTAATACCTCTCCAAGTATAATCCATCCTGCAAGCACCGCAAACACTGATTCAAGGCTCATTACAATAGATGCCACCGAAGGCTGTGCATATTTCTGTCCAACCATCTGAAGAGTATATGCTATACCACTCGACAATACACCTGCATATAGTATCGGAACAAGCGCAGCTTTAATTCCTGCAAATGTAACATTTTCCTTAAATATCATAGCAAATGTTGAAATAATTGCAATAACAATAAACTGTATACAGGACATTTTCATACTGTCAGCACTTGAAAATTTATCAATAACAAGAATGTGTATTGTAAAGCATATTGCTCCAAGGAACACAAGGACATCACCAAGGTATATTCCGGATGCCCCGCCAGACATACATAAAAGATACATTCCGGCAACACATCCTGTAACAGAAACTCCTATTATCCAGTGCATTTTCTTACCCATAAAAACCGAAACCACTGAAACCATAACAACATACGTTGCTGTTATAAAGCCAGACCTTCCTGATGCTGCAACGCCTTGTGGATACACACTTATTCCATACTGCTGGAATGTCATTGCTGCAAAAAGAACAATTCCGCATATTATGCCTGCACCCAATGGCCATGTCAGTAAACAACTGTTATTCTCTGTATTAATCACTTTTCCAGAATTATTTCTTTTATCCAACACATTTTTAATTACAATTACAACTGCCAGAAACAGTGCACCGACTATAGACCTTGCAGCATTAAATGTAAATGTCCCAACTGTTCCTGCACCACTTGTCTGTGCAACAAATGCCGTCCCCCAGATAAATGCAGCAAGAAGCAGTATCAGGCTTCCCTTTATATTATTCATTACTCTTACCCTTATTAATATATTTGATACCTATAAATGCACCTATAAGAATAACAAAACCTATAATAAGAGGAATAACAGGATTCTGTACAAATCCTGCAATAACATATGTCACGCAAGAAATAACTGCAACCACAATTACATATGGAAGCTGTGTAGACACATGATTCATATGATTACACTGTGCTCCTGCCGAAGCCATAATTGTAGTATCTGATATCGGTGAACAATGGTCTCCACAGACAGCTCCAGCCATACATGCAGAGATTGATATAATCATCATTGTATGGTTAGTTCCTGAAAATGTATTTACAACAATTGGAATAAGAATTCCAAATGTTCCCCACGAAGTTCCTGTTGCAAAAGCAAGGAATACTGCAACCAGGAATATAACTGCAGGCAGAATACTTAACCATCCACCCGATACTCCTTTCACAAGTCCGGCAACAAACTCCTTAGCACCAAGACTGTCTGTCATCGCTTTGAGTGTCCATGCAAATGTAAGAATAAGGATTGCCGGTACCATTGCCTTGAACCCTTCCGGTATGCATGAGCATGACTCATTGAATGAAAGAACTCTTCTTACTGCATAGAACACAATTGTTATTATAAGTGCAAAGAAACTTCCAAGCATGAGTCCTACCGAAGCATCACTTCCTGAAAATGCATCAACAAAACCTACTCCCTTGAAAAAATCTCCTGAATATAGCATTCCGATTATACAGCAAACTATAAGTGTAATAATTGGAAATAACAGATCTAACACTTTTCCGCGGCCCTTAATTACATCTTCTGTTGCGTTAGCATATGGTCTGTCAGGAGTTGTATACAAGTCTCCTTTAGCTGCATTTGCTTCATGAACTGCCATTGAACCAAAATCAACCTTTAACGCTACAATAAGAATCATTGCTGCAATAGTAAATAATGCATAATAATTGTAAGGAATAGCCTTAATAAATATTCCAAAACCATCTTCGCCCTCAACAAAACCTGTTACCGCTGCTGCCCATGAAGATATAGGCGCAATAATACAGATTGGTGCCGCTGTTGCATCAATAAGATATGCAAGCTTAGCTCTCGAAACATTATGCTTGTCTGTTACCGGACGCATAACGCTTCCAACTGTAAGACAGTTAAAATAATCATCAATAAATATAAGAATTCCAAGAAGCACCGTAACAAGCTGTGCTCCAACTCTTGTTTTAATATGTCTTCCAGCCCATTCTCCAAATGCTGCCGAACCACCTGCTTTATTCATCATGCATACCATGATTCCCAGTACAACAAGGAACACCAGAATTCCTACATTGTAAGGATCTGACAATACTCCTACAAGACCATCTTCAAATATATGAAGAACTGATTTTTCAAAACTGAACCCGCTCTGAAATATATTTCCATAAAATAGTCCTCCTATTACAATTCCTACAAAAAGTGAACTGTAAACCTCTTTGGTAATTAACGCTAATATAATAGCAACCAGCGGTGGTATAAGTGCCCAAAAGGTTGCATACAGATTAGGTACATACTGAATAACTTCTTCCATTGTATCTCTCCTTAATAAATATGTATTTTACACTAATTGTATATTCTGCTTTCACTACATGTAAAGTATATAACCTGATAATCCTTTGCAATCTCATCAAGAAGCTTCATAGCTCCCTTAATGTTATTATCATCAAGATTAACAAACGGATCATCAAATATAAGAAATGGTTTCTCCTCTTTATACATTGCCTCGACAAGTGCCATTCGCATGCATATTCCAACCAGATCCTGCTTCCCTGCACTAAGATATCCTATATCCCTTGGCATATTCTGTTCCATGACAGTAAGCTTTGTATCTGCATCCATACTGAATGTATCCGGTTCATATCCTGCAAGAATTTTGAAATATTTTCTAAACCCTGCCATAACAGGTTCCATATATTTAGCAGTAAATGACTGTTTTGAATCTTCCATTATCTGTTTAGTTAATTTTAACAGTCTTTCCTTTTTTATCTCATTTTCTTGCACGCTTTCCAGCTCATTAAGTTCTTGTCTGAAATTTTCACACTCTTCAGCCTGAATCTGAAGGTTTTCAAGCTGTCTGTTACACTGTGCTATCTGCTCTGAATAATTCTCAATCATAATATCAGTCTGCGACATATCAGCAGCAATATCTTCAAGAGAAACCTTGTCATCTTCATCCTCGCCTGCAGCCAATAAACTTATATCTGTGCCTGCCTCAAAATCATTCTTTGCTGAGCCTGCCTCAAAATCATTCTTTGCTGAGACT
>NZ_QSEU01000018.1:0-75123 GCF_003466705.1 Eubacterium sp. AM46-8 | reverse complement strand
TAACGTAAGTTAGTAAGACCCCTTGAAGACGACGAGGTAGATAGGCAGAAGGTGGAAGTGTGGTGACATATGGAGCTGATCTGTACTAATAGGTCGAGGGCTTAACCAAAAGAAAAGGTTAAGACGGTTTGGATAGAACAAAGAGAGTTATTCTTAAGAGTAATCGGATGAAAAAGTATTTGCAAAGACAGATATGGTATGATATATTTAATGTGCAGTTTTGAAGGAGCAATCCTTTTAAAAGTAAGCTGCTATGTAGCTTACATTTTTTCACATAATGGAAACATTAGTGATAATCCTCGATAGCTCAATGGTAGAGCACTCGGCTGTTAACCGAGTTGTTGTAGGTTCGAGCCTACTCGGGGAGCTAAGAATAAGTGGCGTTCACTTGCCCATGAATTCTTTAATGCGGCTCCATGGTCAAGCGGTTAAGACACCACCCTTTCACGGTGGTATCAGGGGTTCAAATCCCCTTGGAGTCATTTATCAATAATAAGGCGACATAGCCAAGTGGTAAGGCGTGGGTCTGCAACACCCTGATCACCAGTTCGAATCTGGTTGTCGCCTCTGTAAGCTTTAATCCTTAAGGATTAAAGCTTTTTTTAATTTTACTGTGAGCGGAATATTGAAGAATAATTAAACATTTTCTTTCTGAATAATAACAGGTATGTTATAATTATGAAAAATGTGCAGTATGGAGGGTAGAATGAAAGGACTTGGAAAATATAAGGCCGTAATTGCTTTATTGTGTTTTACTGCAACAATTTTTAGTGGTTGTGGGAAAAAACCGGATGCTGTAATTACAGATGGGGGTGACGTTACAGTAGTAAGTGCAGAGCATGAGACGGTGGAAGAAAGCAGTGCAGATATATTTACGTATAAAGATCTTAAGATAGGTAATGTATCGTATTTAATGACAGAGTCACAGGTAATGGCAATCCTTGGTAAACCTACAGAGGAAACTGAGACTAATGGAAAGAAAATCTATTCATATAATGAAATGTCCATAGGATTTCAGAAATTGAATAACAATAATAAGCCTGACTGGAATGGTACATACAAAGTAGTACAGGCGGCATCAATAGGAAATAATGATGTGTTTTCAAGAGATTTGCGGGTTGGTGATTCTACAGAAGATATATTGAAATGTTATTACAGGGACACAGATTATCAGGATCATTTATATATATCAGAAGATAAATCTGTTGAATATGGAAAATTTCTGTATGGGGACAGTACTATTTCTGATTTGAATAAGACTGAGAAGACAGATACATTTGCATATGGGTTAATTAATTATAAGGCTATAGCAGTATGGAGACAGCCGAAAGTTATAATATTGAATTCATATATTTTGATGGAAAATACAAGAGTGACAAGGCAACGATTTATGATGATTATGCCACGCTTGATTTTGAGATAGACAATAATGGTAAGATAACAGCAGTTTCGTGGGTTTATAATCCAGAACGAAATTGATATGAGGAGGATAATTATGAAGAAATTTGCCAGATGTGTATTGATACTTATATTAGTTGCAGTTCTTAGTGGAGTTGGAGGATACATATATGAAAACAATACAATAATTCCAATGTATGAATCAGTTGCTAAACTCTATGTTGTGCCTGGTTCACAGAATGAAGCATCTATAAGAGCTAAGAATGGAGGACTTAATCAGGATTTTACAATTATATTCTCTAGTAAAGTTGTAATTGAATCAGCACAGAGAATTGCAGGAACATCAGAAGATATATCAGAATATCTTACAGTGTCTTCACCAGCAGATAGTAATATTGTAGAACTTAAGATTACTAATCCGGATCAGAATACTGCTAAGACATACGTAGATGCGATTGCCAAGACTGCAGTTAAGACGACAACTATAATCCCAGTTGAGTCAATCCAGATTCTTTCAGAAGGTACAAGTGATGGTGTGGCAACTAAACTACATTTATATTATAATACAGCACTTATTGTAGCTGCAGCCAGTGCGGCATGTGTACTTATTGAGGTAGTGGTGTGCCTTATATTGTGTGCATTTAAGAAGAAAGAAGATCATAGTGATGACGAATATGAATATGAGGCAAGATTTGGAAGATATGCATATTCAGGAGCTGGATATATAGAGGATAAAGCAGATTCTACGAAGAGAATTTCCTACGATAACAACACTCAGGGGAGCCATAGAAAGATTAAGACTGATGATATTCTGGCTGAATTTGATGATGAGGATGATGACGAGGAGTATGATGATTCATTCTTATATAGAACTTCAGATAAAGCGGAAGATAAAGTTGATATAGATTCAGATATGGAAGCTGCTGCAGCGAAGGAAGAAGATACAGCAGATGTACAGGATGCAGAGCCGGAAGTTACGGAACCAGAGGAGCAGAAAGCAGAGCCAGAAGTTGCGGAACCAGAGGAGCAGAAAGCAGAGCCAGAAGTTGCAGATTCAGAAGAAACAGAGTGGGTATCAACAGAGGTGGAACCAACATTAGTTGACGAAGAACCAGCTCCTATCGAAATTGAAGAACTTGCAACAAAACAGGTTGAATCAGGGGTTAAAATCCTCGGAAGAATATACAGATAATATGTGGGAGGAGGAATGATATGTTCAGCGTAAATATAGACAAAATTGTTAATATGACAGACAATGAGAAGAGATGTCACGATGAAGTCAGAGAAACTGTGAAGTCTGAGTTAAATGGTGGAAAAGTTCTTGCTGTAACAAGAAATGGAATTGGAGCATTTAAGATAGCATACAGTTTTGTAAGTGATGGCGAGAAAGTCCTTTTTATTGATGCCGATATTATGTCTGAGATTTTCCTTGGAAAATATAAGCTTGGAAAGAACCTGAAAGGTGTTACAGATTTTCTTAAAGATCCATCTGAAACAGCAGATTTAATATGCAAGACTAATAATCCTGATTTTGATATTATATTTACTGGAGTATTGGATGATGGTGTTATTACAGAAGATGAAGAGGCTGTTATGAAACAGCTTATTGATATGTATTCTGCTGAATATGACAGAGTTGTTGTAAGTTCAGATGAAGATGGCAGAATAGCAAAGTATTGTGATGGAACTGTTATCATGTATGAGGAAAGCGAGTTCGGTGAATTATCAGCAGAGAAGTATACTAATGAACTTGAGAACAATAAATGTAATGTTCTGGGTGTGGTAATTAATGAATAATATTGATACATTTGTGCAATTAGTGCAAGAGTCTGACAATATTGTATTTTTCGGTGGTGCAGGAGTATCTACTGAAAGTGGAATTCCTGATTTCAGAAGTCCAGATGGATTATATAACCAGCAATATAAGTATCCACCAGAAACAATTATCAGTCATTCCTTTTATCAAAGATATCCGGAGGAATTTTACAGATTCTATAAGGATAAGATGTTATATCCTGATGCAGAACCGGGGATAACACATTTGGCATTGGCAAAGCTAGAAAAAGAAGGAAAACTTAAGGCTGTCATAACACAGAATATTGATGGACTGCATCAGAAGGCTGGTAGCAGCAATGTAATTGAACTGCATGGTTCAGTTCTCAGGAATTATTGTGAAAGATGTCATAAGTTTTATGGTATTGATAAGATTATCAATTCTGAGGGCGTTCCGATGTGTGAATGCGGTGGAAGGATAAAGCCTGATGTTGTATTGTATGAAGAAGGTCTTGACGATAACAATATAACAAATGCTGTGAATTATATAAGACATGCTGATATGCTTATAATAGGAGGAACATCTCTTGGGGTATATCCGGCGGCAGGACTTATAGATTATTACAGGGGAGACAAGCTTGTTCTTATTAATAAATCAGCAACTCCTTATGACAGCAGGGCTGATATTCTTATTAATGAGCCGCTGGCTGATGTATTCAGGAATTTTATTTAATTAATATATAGCGGAGGTTTTGAATGGCGGGAATTATTCCATACGAAACTGGTGATATTGTAGAAATGAAAAAAAAGCATCCATGCGGGAGTAGCGAATGGGAGATTCTCAAAGCGGGTGCAGATATTAAAATGAAATGCTTAGGATGTGGTCATGAAATTATTATAAAAAGATCACTCGCACAAAAAAATACAAAAAAATTGAAAAAAGCTTGAAATTAACTTCTGGATATGATAAGATTTTGTCTTGTGATATATTTTTAATCCTTGTTCCTTCATGTACATTTATGTGTATAAGGATAGAAGGGACCAAAAGACCAGAAGGAGGTGCGACGTAGATGAATAAGTATGAATTAGCATTAGTTGTTAGCGCAAACGTCGAGGATGAAGTAAGAACAGCTACTATCGAGAAGGTTAATGAGTTAATCACTCGTTTCGGTGGTACTATTACAGATCCAGGCACAAGCGAGAAGAAGAAGCTTGCATACGATATCCAGCATATGAGCGAAGGATTCTATAGTTTCATTAAGTTTGAAGCAGAAGCTACTGCTCCAGCTGAGATTGAAAGCAGAATCCGTATCATGGATAATGTATTAAGATTCTTAATCGTTAAAGACGGAGAGTAATTTATTAATCCCGATTTTTAAAGATGACGTTTGACTTACAACTCTTTATAGAAGAGGAGATAAAGTATGAACAAAGTTATTTTAATGGGAAGACTGACAAGAGAACCAGATGTAAGATATTCACAGAATGCAGACGGTTCTATGGCAGTTGCTAGATATACATTGGCTGTAGACAGAAGACGTGGAAGAAACAGTGATAATGAACAGTCTGCTGATTTCATAAGCTGTGTTGCTTTTGGAAGAGCAGGGGAATTCGCTGAGAAGTATCTTCATCAGGGAACTAAGATTGTTGTTACTGGTAGAATCCAGACTGGTAGTTATACTAACAAAGATGGTCAGAGAGTTTATACAACCGATGTAGTTGTTGAAGAACAGGAATTTGCAGAAAGCAAATCCGCAGCAGCAAGTAATGGAGGAGACTCTAATTATGCTGCGTACACACCATCAAGACCAGAACCAAGCCAGGCGGCTGGAGATGGATTTATGGCTATTCCTGACGGAGTAGATGATGAGGGTTTGCCTTTCAACTAAGATAGGAGGTAAAAACCATGCCAGATAAGAAGGCTGAGAGACCAGAGGGTCAGATGAGAAGAAGACCAATGCGTAGAAGAAAGAAAGTTTGCGCATTTTGTGCAGATGCCAACAAGGTATTAGATTATAAGGATGTTGCTACACTTAAGCACTATGTTTCTGAGAGAGGAAAGATTCTTCCTAGAAGAATTACAGGAAACTGTGCAAAGCATCAGAGAGCTCTTACTGTAGCTGTTAAGAGAGCAAGACACGTAGCTCTTCTTCCATATTCAGTAGACTAATATATATTAAGACTACGAGCCGTAGCAGGGAAACCTGCTACGGCTTTTTTGCGCGGGCAGCGATGAGAGAAGACATGGAAGTCCCAGTCGTGCTTGCACGAACTGAGAACTTTCCATGTCTTCTCGAGGAGCGCCGCGACAATGCCAGAACGAAGTTCTGGCATATGAGCTGCCCGCAGCAGTGAGCCGTGCAATCCAGAATGTGCTTGCACAAAGCATACTTGTAGTATATTTGTATACATGATATAATTATTTTAATTTGATTATGGAGATGTGTGTTATGCCAGATAACAAATATGGGAAAAAAGCATTTAAATATAGCGGACTTCTGAGGTCATTTTTCGCATGGCCATTATATATTGGGGCGGTTCTGATTATAATATGTGCAATTATGTTCTGTGTTAATGTGACAGCAGCGACAGTTGTAAGCATTTTCATGGTTATATATCTGATGGCATGTGGCCTCATGTATTTCTATATGAGACCAAGAATAATGTCGGGAATAGTGGAGTTTGCATCCAATTATTCTCAGGTTCAGAAGCAGCTTTTGTATAATCTCAGTGTGCCATACTGCCTTCTTGATAATAACGGCTATGTCATGTGGACTAATAAGGCAATGCAGGATTGCTTAGGCATTAAGAGAGATTTCAGAAAGAATATTAATACTGTTCTTCCAGAAGTTACATCAAGTATTTTCCCAGATAGTGAAATTGGATTTAAGGAGATAAGACTTACATTTCAGGACAGGGATTATAAGGCTGAATTAAAGAATATTGACGCAGATTCTATAGCAGAGGGTGTTGATATAATAGAGAAAAGCATGGATTCTTCAATGTATGTAATGTATCTTTTTGATGAGACTGATATTAACACATATATACAGAAGTTAAAGGATGAACGATTCGTTGTGGGACTTGTGTATATAGATAATTATGAAGAAGCTCTTGATAGTACTGACGATGTAAGAAGGTCGTTGCTTGCAGGTCTTATTGATAAGAGGGTTAATAAGTATTTTTCTCCGGGTTCAGCAATTGTAAGAAAACTGGAAAAGGATAAATATATCGTTGTATTCAGATATAATTTCTTAGAGAAGCTTATGCAGGACAGATTCAGTCTGCTTGAAGAGATTAAGAGCATCAAGATTGGTAATGAGATGACGCTTACCCTGAGTATGGGTATAGGAACCGGTTCGGCAGAGTATTCTAAGAATTATGATGTGGCTAAGGCAGCGATGGATCTTGCTCTTGGACGAGGCGGAGACCAGGCGGTAGTCAAGGATGGTGAGAAGATTCTTTATTATGGTGGCAAGAGCCAGCAGATGGAGAAGAATACAAGAGTTAAGGTACGTGTTAAAGCTCATGCATTAAGACAGATTCTTGATAATAACAGTAATGTGCTTGTTATGGGACATACACTTGCAGATATTGATGCATTTGGTTCAGCATTGGGAATATATGTTATTGCCAAGAAGCTTGGCAAGGAAGCACACATTGTCCTTGGTGAGGTTACAAGCAGTGTACGGCCTTTTGTGAACAGATTCATAGACAAGGAGGAGTATCCGGACGATATGTTTATAAAGCCGGATGATGCGCCTTCTAAGATAAATGCATCAACAGTTGTTATTGTTGTTGATGTCAACAGACCACAGAGAACAGAGTGTCCAGAGCTTCTAGAAAAATGCAAGACTGTTGTTGTATTTGACCATCACAGAAGACAGAGTGACACAATTACTGGTGCGGTTCTTTCATATGTTGACCCATATGCATCATCAGCTAGTGAGATGATAACAGAGATGATACAGTATGTAGATGACAATATTAAGCTAAAGGCATTTGAGGCAGATGCGCTGTATGCAGGAATTAATATTGATACTGATGGATTTAACAGTAAGTCAGGACCAAGAACTTTTGAGGCAGCCGCATTCCTAAGAAGACATGGTGCAGATGTAACAAGAGTAAGAAAAATGCTAAGAAGCAATATGAATGAATATAAAGAGATTGCAAGGGCTGTAAGCCGTGTGGAGGTTTATAAGGACGCATTTGCAATATCAATATTTAATGGCGATGGAATTGACACACCAACTGTTGGCGGCGCCAAGACAGCCAATGATTTGCTTGATATATCAGGAATTAAAGCTTCTTTTGTTATCACTCCTTACGAGGATAAGATATATGTGAGTGCAAGGTCTATTGATGAAGTTAATGTACAGCTTGTTATGGAAAAGCTTGGTGGTGGTGGTCATATGAGTATTGCAGGAGCTCAGCTTACCGATTGTACAATTGACCAGGCAATTAATAAAATTAAGCTTACACTTGATAATATGATTAAGGATGGTGAAATATAATGGATGTTATTTTGTTAGAGGATGTTAAGACATTAGGAAAAAAGGGACAGATTGTTAAGATTAATGACGGTTATGCAAGAAATTATGTGCTGCCTAAAAAGCTTGGAATTGAGGCAACAGCTAAGAATCTTAATGACCTTAAGTTGGCCAGAAAGAGAGAAGAAAAAGAGGCAGCAGAAGAGCTTGCAGCAGCAAAGGAGCTTGCAGCTAAGATTAAGGAGTGCACAGTTACTGTTTCTATGAAGACAGGTGAAGGTGGAAGAACATTTGGAACTGTTTCAACCAAGGAAGTTGCAGAAGAAGCTAAGAAACAGTTAGGTCTTGATATTGACAAGAAGAAAATGAAGCTTGATGTGCCAATTAAGGCTTTAGGTAATTATATTATCCAGATAAAGCTCCATAAAGATGTAACAGCTGAACTGACAGTTAAGGTTGTTGAGAAATAAGTTTTAAGACACATTTGTAAGAAAGGGAATTACTATGGACGAGTCAGTGGTAACACGGGTGATGCCTAACAGCATAGAGGCTGAACAGTCTGTTGTTGGTTCAATGATTCTGGACAGACAGGCAATTATAACTGCCGCTGAAATCTTAAGGCAGGATGATTTCTACTACAGGCAGTATGGAACTATGTTCCAGACGATGGTAGACATGAATAACGAGGGAAAACCTGTAGATATAGTTACTCTGCAGGCAAGATTGAAGGAGACAGATGTACCGGCTGAAGTCTATAGTATAGAGTTTGTAAGAGAACTGTTATCATCAGTACCAACATCAGCCAATATAAGACAGTATGCTGGTATTGTTAAGGAAAAAGCAGTACTCAGGAATATAATAAGAGTTAATG
Source organism: Eubacterium sp. AM46-8 (assembly GCF_003466705.1). Lineage (NCBI taxonomy): Bacteria > Bacillati > Bacillota > Clostridia > Eubacteriales > Eubacteriaceae > Eubacterium > Eubacterium sp. AM46-8. The sequence continues at coordinate 66,591 of NZ_QSEU01000018.1, read as the reverse complement.
ATGATATTGCCAATCAGTGTTATGCGGGCAAGGAAAAGACTGAAGATATTCTTGCTGATACTGAGAAGAAGATATTCGAACTTGTTAAGAATAAGGGTGGTAAGGAGTATACACCTATTGATAAGGTCGTTCTTGAGGCACTTGACAGAATATCTGCGGCAGCAAAGACCAAAGGTGCCGTAACAGGTGTTCCTACAGGGTTCAAGGACTTAGATACTTATCTGTCAGGTCTGCAGCCATCAGATTTCATTCTTGTTGCAGCCAGACCTTCAATGGGTAAGACAGCATTTGTCCTTAATGTTGCTGAAAATGTAGCTATCAGACAGCAGATTACAACAGTTGTATTCAGCTTGGAGATGTCAAATGTCCAGCTTGTAAACCGTATGTTATCACTGGAATCAACAGTAGATGCGGACAAGATAAGAAAAGGACATCTGGATTCTAATGACTGGGGTAAGCTTATTGAGGGTGCAGACAGTATTGCAAAGTCAAAGCTTATAATTGATGATACTCCGGGTATCTCAATCGCAGAATTACGAAGTAAATGTAGAAAATACAAGATGGAGAATAATCTTGGACTTATTATTATCGATTATCTTCAGCTTATGAGTGGCAGCGGAAGCGGACGTTCCGAGGGAAGACAGCAGGAAGTATCTGACATATCAAGAGCGTTAAAGGCACTTGCGAGAGAGTTAAATGTACCAGTAGTAACACTTTCACAGTTAAGCCGTGCAGTGGAGCAGAGACCTGACCACAGACCTATGCTTTCAGATCTTCGAGAGTCAGGAGCTATCGAGCAGGATGCCGACGTTGTTATGTTCCTTTACAGAGATGATTATTACAACAAGGATACAGAGCAGAAGGGTATTGCGGAGATTATTATTGCCAAGCAGCGTAACGGTCCTATTGGAACTGTTAAGATGGCATGGTTGCCAGAACAGACAAGATTTGCAGATCTTTCAAGAGACTTAAGACAGTAATTGAACATGATATTAAAGGAAAACCCCGAATCAGTATTAAACTGGTCCGGGGTTTTATGTAAGTACCGTTAAGGTACATTGAACACCATCTGGTGAACGTTAATCTGTATCTTGTTCAGACTACTGTGGGTTAGGAGCGCCAACTGGACATGTTCCAGCACAAGCACCACAATCAACACAAACATCAGCATTGATTTCGTAATGAGCAGCACCCTCGCTGATTGCTTCAACAGGACATCCTGCTGCACAAGCACCACAACTGATACAATCATCATTAATTACATATGCCATAGTATATATCCTCCTTAATAATCTCTTTATTAACTGCCTTGGCAGTTGCTTTAGTGATATTATACGATAGCATTTGATAAAATTCAATATGAATTTTTATCAATAAAATATATTATTGCTGTTAGGTATAACTAACTCAAGGTAGAATAATAAAGTGAAATTAGTGTATTATTGACATTTATTCGGGGCAATATTATAGTAGATATGTTGAGCGGTACAAAAGTACCGATAATATTAACCTAATAACAGGAGGTCAGTATGACAAGAATTACTAAGGACACTACAATTGGAGAAGCTCTTCAGATAGATGCAGGAATTATACCTATTCTTATGGGAATTGGAATGCATTGTGTTGGATGCCCATCATCAGCAGGCGAGACATTAGAGGAAGCTGCTATGGTTCATGGTATTGATCCAGATATGCTTATTGAGGAGATTCAGAATTATCTTCAGTCTGTTGGATAATTAAGAGAATAACAGATAATAATAAAGCCGGGGCAGTTACTGCTCCGGCTTTACTAATATAAGGACACAGACTATTAAATATAATCTGTCATTATAATGTGCGTAGTATATGAAGGGCGTGTTCTGCGATAATACAGTCGCAATGCTCGGTAAAGAATCCTGTGTGATTATCGAATCCAGGCTCTTTCTTACCATATTCAGAAAGTATATTACACACTTTGTTAAAATCCTTCGCACTGCATCTGTTCTTAGTGATACAGAGATAATATTTTCTATCTGATGGATTCTTGTATAAAGAATTATTGTCATGGTAGAAAGTGTCAACAATAATTGCAGCACTGCTTATATCATCCATGGAGTCAAATGAAAATACTCTTGAAATATTCTCTTTAACAGAATTGTCATCTTCAGCCCTGGCAGCAGTTTTAGCTGATTGCGTGGCTGGTTTACCAGTCTTGGAATCAGAAGCTGCATTACTTAAATCCTTGTTAAGATATTCTTTCATACGGTTGAATATATTCATAAGTTCATCTTCAGGTATTCCCTCTTCTTCTTCTGCAGCTGAACATTCATCAAGCTCGTCATCAGCAGTTGGAAGGGAGTAATCAGAATAACTGTCACCTTCAATTGTTTCAATATCATCAAAATTGAATTCATCATCATCTGAATCAGATGGTGAGAAACGTGAAAATCTTGTATCGAGTTCTTCAGGGTTGTCCACCTTGGTAACAATAAGGACAATACATTCTGAAGAAATAGGAATTGCCTCTATCATAACAGGTGTATCCTCTGCCTCAAATCCTAATTCATATGAAGCCTGCTGCATCATATCCCGGAAGAGTTCTTTCGCTTTATCACTACCATAGGCAAGCTCATTAATCTTTAATTGTCTTGATGCCAGATCAGACTTGTTAAGTGTACATCTTATCTGGTTCTCATTAAGTCTTTCTATTTTCATAAGCCACCTCTGACTATACTTCATTAATATTATTAAAGATATAATACCCATTTTTGATGGATATGTAAAGGTGGTGTGATAACGCATGAATAAAATAAATATAAAAATTTTAAAAAATATATTGAAAATTAAAATATTATAGTGTATTATCTCTTTAGGAGATGTTTTTCATGTATCGTCGTAAGAGGAGGTGCATAACGAATTTTACGACAAATATGAAATCATAAAGGAACTATCTTGTTCCACACATTCTAAAGTTTATCTTGTAAGACACCGTATACTTGATGTGTACAGAGTAGCCAAGATATTTTCGGGTAACCAGCAGGATGCCAGAAGGCTCATGAAGGAGGCCCATCTTATTAAGAATTTGAAACATCCCCATATCCCCGTTATTTATGATATTGAACAGAATATTGGAGAAGATAATGATAGTATCTGCATTATCGAAGAATATATTGATGGTAAATCTTTGCGGCAATATGTTCATGACGAGACAGATACCAGAGGTTATCTGAGTGTACATGAGATATGTCGTATTGGCATTGAATTGTGTTGTATACTGGAATATCTTCATGGTTATAATGGCAATGGAATCTTACACATGGATATTAAACCGGATAATATTATGCTCGATAAAGACGGGAAAGTTAAATTAATAGATTATGACAATGCGGTTGAAGGTAATGCCGGATTGACAGTTGAAAGCGGAAGTCCGCTTTATGCTGCACCGGAACAGTATAACAGGGAGAAGGCTGTAATCCAGTCAGATATCTATAGTTTGGGGATGGTCATTTTATTTATGGTATCTCATGGACATATTGTGACAGATGAGAATCATAAATTGTCTGAAATATCTTCCAGATATTCCAGTTTGTACCATGTTATCAATAAGTCACTGCATCACGAATGGGGACTTAGGTATAGCAGTGTCACATATTTAAAGCAAGAATTACAAAGTATAATGAATTGGGGCGGCGGTACGGATGAAAAACTCTCTTATATAATACAGGTTGCAGGGGATAAGGCAGGTATAGGAACTACACACACTGTAATGTGTATGGCGCATTTTTTAAAGAAAAAAGGCATTAACTGTGTTGTGGCAGACAGGTCCGGAAGCAGAAGGGTTATACCGGCATTTGTTAAAGAAGGGCTGATGGATGACGGCTCTTATATATATAAGGGCATCAGAATAATTCCAGATTATAACAATGCGATATCGGTTACAGGAATAAAAGCAGAAGTTATTCTTGTTGATTCGGGGCATAACATGAGATGTCTTATGCATGATAAATGTATTGTGGACATGGTGGGGGATAATTATTCATACACGATGGTTTATGTAACAGGAAAGCACATATACGAAGAGAAGAAAAGATTTGCAAAATGTAGTGAGGATATCGTTTATATGCTGAATCTGGTGAGTGCAGAACAGTTTTATGAATTGTCGGTGATGTTTAAAGGAAAAAAATGCTACAGGATGCCATGCATATATGATTGGTGTGGAGATAATCCTATATTTGACGAAACAATGAATGATTTCTTACAGGATAATCTTTCTGGATTATGGAAAGTTTACAGGCCTGGTAGAATTAAGGAGTGTATTGGCAGGTTATATGAGAAGATTAGTAGTATCAGATATATTAAGAGGTTTAAGAAAAAGAAAAGTGAATAATGATGAAGCGGCTATGAATTATAAGACTGTCGGACTGATTGGCTTATGCAGCGGTGCCGGAACAACGCAGCTTGGTATCATGCTTGCTAACTATTTTTCTAATGGACTTCATCTGAAAACAGCTATTGTGAGTTCTGGCTTTGATGACTCATTTGACAGAATTAAAGAAGAAGAGCATGTGGGGAAAGTTAAGAATTATGCAGGAAGCAGACGAGGGTTTTCATATAAGGGGATAGACTTCTTTGGGGGAGTCAGAGAAGGTTTCGTTCATGTTATATCGGAATATTATGATGTGGTTATTGTTGAGGTTAATCTTGCGGATCTGAAAGAAAAGCTTGCTGATGGTCTGAGAGATGTTATGTCTTGCGAGTGTCGTATTCTTGTTGGCTCAATGGTTCCGTGGAAGTATGGTGAGTGTGTGAAAAGACTGGAAAGAATCAGAAGAATCTACAGTGTAAGAAACATGCCTATAGTTTCAGTTACATGGCAGGAAAAACGGGCAAAATGCATGGAACGTGAATTTGAACTCAGAGCATATAAAGCACCTATGGAAGAGAATCCTTTTGAGATGAAGGGAAGTGTCATTAAGATTCTGAGTCAAGTTGTAACCTGATAATTATTCTACGTCTAAAACTTCTAAAGAAAATATATCACAAATCATGCTCTATGGGAAATCCCTTTTGCGTAGCGTATGATTAGGTTTATGGCATATTTTTATTGTTGGTAATTCCGGGAATAAAGGTATGCCATTTTTATTGTAATATGATACAATGTCAGTATCTTAGTGCAAAGGAAAGGCAGATAAATGGAAACACACGGTAGAAAAAGAATTAAAGGGATTATCATTGCCGCTACGGCTGCAGGACTTGTTGTTATTGTAGCAGCAATGTTTGTTATAGTCAGATATACTCCTACTAAGGAGAAGATGAGCGGATATAAGTATTTTGATATAGATAAGAATACGGACAAAGTACTTGTAATGATTGATGGGGAAAGTTATCCAGACACAGGAATTAATATAGATGGAAGGTTGTATCTTCCGCAGGAATTTATAGCAGATAATATTAATGTCGGGTTTTATTATGATAAGGAGTCTGATGCAACGTTGTATTCAGACACTTCATATATCTATGCATTTAAGAAGAATCAGAATGATTATTCAGATGATACAGGTAAGATTTATACGATGGATTATAGTGTTATCCGTGATGTTGACGGGGAGTGCTTTATTGCGTGGGATTACGTTGCAGAACGCACTGACTGTGAATACCAGTATGCTCCAGAACCGGACAGACTGAATGTAACTCTTAAAAGCGAAGCTAAGCAGTGTGTAACTGCTGGTAAGAAGGCTGCTGTAAGATACAGAGGCGGAATCAAGAGTCCGGTGCTTGAGTATGTGAGCAAGGGCGACAGACTTGAATATGTTGATGATATTGATGAGTGGATTAAGGTCACAACAGTTTCAGGATATACAGGTTATGTGAAAAAGTCCGAGGTGTCTGATACATTTGAATATGTAAGAGAACAGAAGGCTGTCGAAGAACATAATTTTCTTCTTAAGAATGAAAAGATTACACTTGCTTGGTTTCAGGTGAGTGGAACAGCAGGTAATTCAAGTATAGATAATAATATGTCCACTATATCAGGAGTTAATGTTATTGCTCCAACATGGTATTCTGTGACTGACGCGTCAGGTAACATGTCAAGTTATGCATCAGCAGATTTCGTCAGCAAAATGCATCAGAGAGGTATTGATGTGTGGGCACTGGTAAGTGATTTTGATACAAATGTTGATTTTGCACAGCTTTATTCAAGCAATGCGGCAAGAACTAACATGGTTAACAAACTCGTTGGTGAAGCTAAGAGCTATGGCTTTGATGGAATTAATCTTGATTATGAGAATATTAAGAGTGCGTATGCAAAGGATTATCTGCAGTTTGTAAGAGAATTATCTGTTGCATGTGAAAGAAATGGAATTGTATTATCGACAGATAATTACAAGCCGGAGGCATATAACAGATGCTATAATCTTAAGGAACAGTCAAAATTTGTGGATTATGTTATCGTAATGGCATATGATGAGCATTATGCGGGAACTGATGCAGGCTCGGTAGCGTCACTTCCATTTGTAAAGGAGGCAGTTGAGGATACAGTACAGCTTGTTGGTAAGGAACATGTAATAGCAGGTATTCCATTTTATACAAGAATATGGACAACAACAGATGGAAACACAACAAGCAGAGCTGTTGGCATGCAGGCAGCAATCGATCAGTTAAACAGTGATGGACAGGTAGCATTATGGAATGACGACTGCGGACAGTATGTGGCTTCATATACGGTAGGAAGTTCTACAAGACAGATATGGTTTGAAGAAGAGAAATCTATAGAAGCCAAGATGCAGGTTATACAGCAGGAGAATACAGCAGGTGTTGCGTGCTGGAAGTTAGGACTTGAGAAATCCACTGTATGGTCTGTTATCAGCCAGTATAACAAATAAGTATCAGGTAATAGTAATAAGCGGCTGAATTCTGTAATAAATTAGTAGAGAATTACAGGTTTCGGGGAAAGTATGCCAGAAAAAGCCAATATAAGCAGGACACTGATTCTGCCATTAATGTCAATAATACTTCTTGTGTCTGTATATATGACAGCTAATGTACTTCTGCCGCTAAAGGCAGATGGCAAAGGAAACGGGAAGGATGATTATGTGAGTGATAATCAACATTTGTCAGATGATGCAGGAAGTGGTGAAGCCGTCGAGATGAATATTAATTTCTCAGAGAAATGTATAGTTATTGACAGCGGTCATGGCGGGGCTGATCCGGGAAAGGTTGGAGTTTCCGGAACGAAAGAGAAAGAAATTAATCTGGCAATTGCAAAAAAATTACAGGAACGGCTTGAAGATGCTCAGATTAATGTTATTATGACAAGGGACACAGATGATGATTTAAGTGTGGAGTCCGATAAGAGTAAAAAGAAAGCTGACCTGGAAAGAAGATGTGATATAATCAATAGCAGTGGTGCAGATATGGTAATTAGTATCCATCAGAACAGTTATGTCACACCTAAGGCAGAAGGTGCACAGGTATTTTATTATAAGAAGTCTGAGGAAAGTAAAAGAATAGCGCAGATAATGCAAGGGATTCTTGGTGAGAAGTTAGGTACAACAAGGCAGATTAAGTCAGATGTTAATTATTACATACTGCTTCATTCCAAGCTTCCGACAATTATATCAGAGTGTGGTTTCTTGTCTAATCCAGAAGAGGAGCAGAGACTGTGTACGGAAGAATATCAGGAAAAAGTGGCTGATGCTCTGTATTGTGGTATAATAGAATATCTGATGATGAATATGAAATAATGAAAGCTGGCGAAAGGTTTTATGGAAACAATAATAAAGAAGATAACACACACAGAAGAAGATAAGAAAATATATGAACAGGCAGGACAGATTCTAAGAGCGGGAGGGCTTGTGGCTTTTCCTACAGAGACTGTATATGGACTTGGTGCGGATGCACTTGATGCGAAAGCTTCAGCCAAGATATATGCAGCAAAGGGAAGGCCATCTGACAATCCTCTTATAGTCCATATTGCGGATGTCAATGCATTGTATGATCTGGCATCAGAAGTGCCAGAAAAGGCACTTGTACTGGCTGAAAAATTCTGGCCGGGTCCACTTACTATGATTCTTAAGAAACAGGATAAAGTACCTGATTCTATCACAGGCGGGCTTGGAACGGTTGCGATAAGGATGCCAAGTCATCCTGTGGCAGCAGAGCTATAAGACGTTCAGGGGTGTATATTGCGGCACCAAGTGCCAATACATCAGGAAAGCCAAGTCCGACAAGGGCAGAACATGTAATTAATGACCTGTCAGGACGTATAGATATGATTATCCAGGATGATACTGTAGATATAGGTGTGGAGTCTACGATTATTGATCTTAGCGAAGAAGTTCCGACTATATTAAGACCTGGATATATTACTCAGGCTATGTTTGAGGAGGTTATAGGAAAGACAATAATCGACCCTGCTATTATGGGAAGCCTTAAAGAAGGCGTTGTTCCTAAAGCACCGGGAATGAAATACAAGCATTATGCACCTAATGCAGATGTGACTATTGTTGAAGGTCAACATGAAAAGGTTGTTGAATATATTAACAGCCAGATAGCTGAAAAAGAAGCAGAAGGACACAGATGTGCAGTTATGGCAACTGATGAAACTAAAGGTAAATATATCTGCAAGGATATTGTTTCAGCAGGTCATAAGGATGACGAGCTTAGTGTTGCAAGAAATCTGTATGCAATATTAAGAGATTTTGATAAGCAGAATATAGAATTTGTATATTCTGAGAGCTTTGAGACGAAAAATGTAGGGCAGGCTGTTATGAACAGACTGATTAAGGCGGCAGGTCACAAGATAATTAAGCTGGATTAATACATTTTTATTAAAGAAGATATGAGGGTTTACGATGAACACATTTGATAAAGTGATATTCGTATGTAATGGCAATACATGCAGGAGTCCGATGGCGGCAACTGTCATGGCTAATCTTAAACAGGATATTATATCGGAATCCAGAGGAATGGTTGTGCTTTTTCCAGAGCCATATAATCCGAAGGCTGTTGCGGTTGCAGCAAAGCATAATATGATAATTCCGAATAATTCAGCAAAACAGTTGTTGAATGAGGATTTCGGAAATGATACACTTGTACTGGCTATGGATTCATCTATGAAGCAGAAGATATATGATGAATACAGCGAGGCAATTAATGTATATACTCTGAGTGAATATGCCGGTGAGCCAGAGCAGGAGATTACAGACCCTTATGGCAAGGGAATTGAGGAATATAATGTCTGTTTCGAGCTTATATACAGGCTTGTTGGTAATGTTGCAGAGTATCTGGATAAGTTATCAGAAGAAAAAGAAGATAAAGGAGAAGAACAATGATAGCAATTGGTTGTGATCATGGAGCATTAGAATTAAAGGAACAGCTCATAGAGCATCTTAAGAAGAGAGGTATTGAGTGCAAGGATTATGGCACATATACTAAGGATTCATGCGATTATCCTGTATATGCCAGGAAGGTAGCTGAGGCTATTCTTTCAGGTGAGTGTGAGGAAGGAATTCTTCTTTGCGGAACAGGAATAGGAATGAGCATGGCGGCTAATAAGATTAAGGGAATTAGAGCAGCATTATGCAGCGATTGCTTCTCAGCACAGGCTACTAAGGAACATAACAATGCCAATGTATTATGCATGGGTGCAAGAGTTATCGGACCAGAGCTTGCTTTCAGAATAGCAGATACATTTTTAGATTCTAAGTTTTCTAATGATGAGAGACACATTAGAAGAATCAGCATGTTAGAGGATTAATAAATGGGCGATAAGAGAAAAGATTATATATCATGGGATGAATATTTCATGGGGATTGCAACACTTTCCGGTATGAGGTCCAAAGACCCTAATACACAGGTTGGCGCGTGTATAGTAAGTCAGGATAATAAGATATTATCCATGGGATATAACGGGCTGCCAAGGGGCTGTTCTGATGATGAGTTTCCATGGAACAGAGATGGTGAAGATAATAAGTATTTCTATACAACTCATAGTGAGCTTAATGCGATTCTTAATTACAGAGGCGGAAGCCTTGATAATGCCAAGCTTTATGTAACACTTTTTCCATGCAATGAGTGTGCGAAGGCAATTATTCAGGCAGGGATTAAGACTGTTGTATATGACTGTGACAAATATGCAGATACTGCATCTGTAATTGCATCAAAGAGAATGCTTAATGCCGCAGGTGTCAGATATTACAAGTATGAAAGAACAGGTCGCACACTAACGATTGACATGTAAAAAGGGAGCTGGAAACGAATAAGGTTTCCAGCTCCCTTTTTATGTTATTCATGCGATTCAAGAATCCTGATGTATTCACTAAAGGTTCCATTATAGATGGCAGTAAGAAGCTTGTTAAGCTTGTGAAGCGCATCAGACATAAGCTCACAGCTTATGATATTATCTGTAAGTGCATCGCCTAATTCATCAAGGTCGACAACACGAACACGCCCGTTATTCTCAATTATGACATCTGCAAGAAGATCTGTGAATATATATGTATCAGAGACAGCATCATAAGAAGTGTCAATAATGTCACAATAGATATATGCAAGAGAGTTGTCTGCTTTATAGAATTTGCTTATCTTAAACCCTTCATTAATAACATAATATGATGTTCCATGTGTGAATTCAGCTTTGGGACGGAATGTGTTCCAACTGGTCACAATAGCATCGGAATCTAAGAATATTATGTTATCATTCTTAAGATTAACACATTCATCAGGAATAAGTCTTTTTCTGTATAATGTAGGCATATAAAATCCCCCTTTTCGGTATAGTTAATAATACACAAAATATAATGACAAAATTATATCAGCAGATTAATTAAATTTCAATAAAAAGGGTTGAAAAATATACCTATAAATTGGTAAAATTAATGCAGACTTTTGTGAGGAACATGATATGAAGAATGATAGCAAAGCATTACGAAATATTGTACTGATATCTCAGCTCGCTATATGCGTGATGGTGCCAACATTTTTATGTCTGGCAATTGGAATTTGGCTTGATAAAAGATTTGGAACATGGTTTACGGTTCCACTGCTTTTTATTGGGATGGCAGCAGGTGCAAGAAATGCATATGTTCTGGCAATGGACACAGTAAGGCAGGATAAAGCTAAGAAAGATAAGGCACAGCAGGATGAAATCAACAGAAAGGTAGAGGAATACAGAAAGAGGCAGGAAAAAGATTCCAGTGAAATTAAGAGGTGATTTATGTTAAAAAGAATTAAAGATATTAATGAAGCTCTTCCGGGAATGCTGCTTATAGAATGTATTTATCTTGTTGTTGCACAGATAATTATATTTATCGCTGTTCCGAATAAAATAATGTGTGCAGTGGGACTGCTTGTGGGTGTTATATATGCTGTATTCAGTTCATTTCATTTAAGCTTTACTATACGAAAGGTTGTGTATGGCGGGCATAAGCAGTCTTCAACACTTGTATTTGGGTATATTGTAAGATTTCTTGTAATGATAATACTGCTTGCATTATTGTATATCTTCAAGGCAGGAGATTTGCTGTGTGCAATTATTGGCATGTTCTCAGAGAAGATAGCGGCATATCTGTCGCCTTTACTGGACAAGAACAGGTCCGTAAAAGGGGAAAACAGTACTGGGGAGTTTCCTCAGACTGATAAAAATATAATAGAAAAGGAGAGTGAGTAGGTGGGAAGCGAGAGTTTGACTACGATGGTGGCCGGAGATTCAAGTTTCATGATTAAGACGCTGTACACATTTAAGCTGAATGGCGTTTCATTAAACATTGACACAACACATGTGGCTCTGCTGCTGGTATCAGTCTTTATTCTTGTTATGGCTGTAATAGCAAGGATTAAGATTAATAAAGTCGATGCTTCAGATACACCGGGAATGTTCCAGAATGCCATAGAAATCATCGTTGAGATGTTAGGCACTATGGTTGATGGTATTATGGGTAAGAATGCCAACAAGTTTGTGAATTATATATCCACATTATTCTTGTTTATAATAATATCTAACATATCCGGTCTGTTTGGGTTAAGACCACCAACGGCTGATTATGGTGTTACTCTGTGTCTTGGTCTGATAACATTTATACTGGTTCAGTTCAATGGTGTCAAGAAGAACAGGATTAAGCACTTTACAGCATTATTCCAACCGATATGGTTTTTATTCCCGATTAACCTTATTGGTGAATTTGCAGTTCCGTTATCATTATCATTACGTCTTTTCGGTAATGTAATGTCAGGAACAGTTCTTATGGGATTGATATATGATTTGCTCAGTCCATTCACAGTTGCATACCCGGCAGTTCTGCATGCGTACTTTGATTTATTCTCAGGCTGCATTCAGGCGTATGTATTCTGCATGTTAACTATGGTTTATGTTAACGACAAGATAGCCGATTAACGGCAAATATTTTTATTAGACGGAGGATTTTTAAATGAATATTTCAGGAAGTGAATTTATTAGTGCTATGTCAGCAATTGGAGCAGGTATTGCAATGATCGCAGGTGTTGGTCCTGGTGTTGGTCAGGGTATCGCAGCAGGTTATGGTGCGTCTGCAGTAGGACGTAACCCGGGAGCTAAGTCTGATATTACTTCAACAATGCTTCTTGGACAGGCCGTAGCCGAGACAACAGGTCTTTACGGTTTTGCCGTAGCTATTATCTTAATGTTTGTTAAGCCTTTCGGAAACTAAGAAGAGGTGCGAAGATAATAGAAAGGAGGCCTACAATTGAATTTGTCAGGAAATACATTTGTTGCCCTAGCGGCTGATGGACGATTATTCGGTCTGGATCCGCAGCTCCTTTTTGATGCAGCAGTAACTGCAGTCAATGTATTTATACTGTTTCTTTTACTTACATTTATTCTTTTCAATCCTGTAAGGAATATGTTAAAGAAGAGACAGGACAAGATAACAAGTGACAGGGAGAACGCTGAGAACGATAAGAAGGAAGCGGGTGCCCTTAAAGCAGAATATGAGGCTAAGTTAAAGGATGCCCACAAGGAGGCAGAACAGATTCTTAGTGACGCAAGAAAGACTGCTATGCACAATGAGACCAAAATCATTGATGAAGCCAAGGCTGAGGCAGCAAGAATTATAGAAAGAGCTAATGTTGAAGCTGAACTTGAGAAGCAGAAGGTTGCTGATGAGGTTAAACAGCAGATTGTAACTGTAGCAGCTGTTATGGCATCTAAGTTAGTTGCCAGATCTATTGATGAGAAGGACAGCAATGCTCTTATTGAAGAGACTTTGAATGAAATGGGTGAGAAAACATGGCTAAGCTAATTGAAGCAACATACGGTGATGCTTTATTTGAGCTTGCCGTAGAAGAGTCCAGAGTGGATTCTCTGTATGATGAGGCCGGGGCTGTCATTGAAGCATTTAATGATAATCCGGAGTTTGGCAGACTGCTCAATCATCCAGAAGTTGAAAAGGGAGAAAAGGAAGGACTTATTAATAACATTTTCTCTCAGTTTGTTTCAGGAGATATGACGGGTTTGTTGATAACCATGGTCTCAAAGGACAGACAGAAAAAGATTGTTGATACACTTGAGTATTTTCGAAAGAGAGTTCTCGAATACAAGAAAATAGGAATTGCTTATATAAGCACAGCAAAGCCACTCACTGATGAACAGAAGAAGGCTGTTGCTGGGAAGCTGTTAGAAACTACAGGATATGTAGATTTCCAGATGAATTATACGGTTGATGAAAGTCTTATTGGCGGAATGGTAATAAGAATCGGTGACCGTGTAGTAGACAGCAGTATTAAGCATAAAATAGACGAACTTTCCAGAAGTCTGATGAAGATCCAGTTATAGGAATATCAGACAGGTTAGTTTAATTAATCAGAAAGCGGGTGCATAGAGCTAATGAATTTAAGACCGGAAGAAATCAGTTCAGTTATAAAAGAACAGATAAAGAGATATTCTACCGAACTTGAAGTATCAGATGTTGGTACTGTTATTCAGGTAGCAGATGGTATCGCACGAATTCATGGATTAGAAAAGGCCATGCAGGGAGAACTTCTTGAGTTTCCAGGAGAGGTATATGGAATGGTACTTAACCTTGAAGAGGATAATGTTGGTGCCGTTTTACTTGGTGATTCAAGAAATGTTAATGAAGGCGATACTGTTAAGACAACTGGACGAGTTGTTGAGGTTCCAGTTGGTGACGCATTGACAGGACGAGTTGTCAATGCATTAGGACAGCCTATTGATGGCAAAGGACCAATCGTTACAGATAAGTATCGTAAGATTGAGAGAGTTGCATCAGGCGTTATTACAAGAAAATCAGTAAGCGTTCCACTTCAGACAGGTATTAAAGCTATTGATGCCATGGTTCCTATCGGAAGAGGACAAAGAGAGCTTATTATCGGTGACCGTCAGACAGGTAAGACGGCTATTGCTATTGATACTATTATTAACCAGAAGGGTCAGGGCGTACATTGTATATATGTTGCTATCGGACAGAAGGCTTCAACTGTTGCAAGTATTGTTAAGACTCTTGAGGAATATGGTGCAATGGCATATACAACAGTAGTGGCATCTACAGCCAGTGAACTTGCTCCATTACAGTATATTGCTCCTTATTCAGGATGTGCTATTGGTGAAGAGTGGATGGAGAACGGTGGAGATGTATTAGTTGTTTATGATGATTTAAGCAAGCATGCTGCAGCGTACAGAACACTTTCACTTCTTCTTAAGAGAGCACCTGGACGTGAGGCTTATCCTGGTGATGTATTCTATCTTCATTCAAGACTTCTTGAGAGAGCAGCAAGAATGTCAGATGAATACGGCGGAGGTTCACTTACAGCACTTCCAATCATCGAGACTCAGGCAGGGGATGTTTCAGCATATATTCCTACTAATGTTATTTCTATTACAGATGGACAGATATATCTTGAGACAGAGATGTTTAATTCAGGTTTCAGACCAGCTATTAATGCCGGATTGTCTGTATCACGAGTTGGTGGTTCAGCACAGATTAAGGCTATTAAGAAGATAGCTGCTCCTATTCGTACAGAGCTTGCCCAGTACAGAGAGCTTGCATCATTCTCACAGTTTGGTTCAGAGCTTGATGCTGATACCAAGGAAAAGCTTGCACAGGGTGAGAGAATCAGAGAGATGCTTAAACAGCCACAGTACAAGCCAATGCCGGTTGAGTATCAGGTTATAATCATATATGCAGTTACCAAGAAATATGTTATCGATATAGATGTTGACAGGATTCTTGATTTCGAGCAGGGATTATTTGACTTTATTGATACTAAGTATCCACAGATTCCAGAGTCTATCAAAGAGACTAAGGAACTGACAGCAGATAATGAGAAGGCACTTATAGCTGCCATCGAGGAGTTTAAGAAAACATTTATCCAGTAAATGTTTTGGAATGGAGGTAATAGTTTATGGCCTCAATGAGAGACATAAAAAGACGCAGAGATAGTATTCAAAGTACCGGTCAGATTACCAAAGCCATGAAGCTCGTATCTACTGTTAAATTGCAGAAAGCTAAAGGGAAAGCGGAAAGTACCAAGCCGTATTTCGACCTTATGTATGATACTGTAAAGAATATGCTTGCCAAGTCAGGTAATATCAATCACAAATATCTCAAAGCCGGAGATTCAAGTAAGAAAGCAATTATCACAATTACAGCGAACAGAGGACTTGCCGGAGGATATAATTCTAATATTACCAGACTTATAACAGGTAGTGATATTCCTAAGGAAGATGCACTTATATATGCAATAGGAACAAAGGGAAGAGATTTCCTTTCAAGAAGAGGCTATCAGATTAAAGCAGATTATTCAGATATGGTTGAAGAACCTGCGTATACAGATGCCAAGTCTATATGTAATGAGGTGCTTGATGCATTTACAAGTGGAGAAGTCGGAGAGATATATCTTGCTTATACATCTTTTAAGAACACTGTGGTTCATGAACCTAAGCTTATCAAGCTGCTTCCTGTTGATGCAGATTCAATGAAACAGGATGGAGCAGAGACTGATAATACACCTATGAATTATGAGCCGGGTGAAGAGGAGGCTCTTAACCTGATTATACCTAAGTATGTGTGCAGTCTTATATATGGAGCTATGGTAGAAGCTGTTGCCAGTGAGAACGGAGCGCGTATGCAGGCAATGGACAGTGCTACAAGCAATGCAGAGGATATGATATCAGATCTGTCGCTTAAGTTTAACAGAGCACGTCAGGCTTCAATTACACAGGAACTTACAGAGATTATAGCAGGAGCGAATGCTATCAATTAATAAAACAATGGAGGGAATAATGGCAGAGAATAATATTGGTAAGATTACTCAGGTTATCGGTGCTGTAATTGATATTAAGTTCACAGACGGTAATCTGCCAGAAATCAATTCGGCCATCAATATTAAGACTAATGACGGCGGTAAGCTTGTTGTAGAGGTTGCCCAGCATCTTGGCGATGATGTAGTAAGATGTATAGCCATGGGTCCTACAGATGGTCTTGTCAGAGGTATGGATGCAGAGGCGACAGGTGCCCCAATTTCTGTACCGGTAGGTGAACAGACTTTAGGAAGAATGTTCAATGTATTAGGTGATCCAATAGATAATAAGCCAGCGCCAGAAGTACAGGAGCATATGCCTATTCATAGAAAGGCACCTGCATTTGCAGAGCAGGCAACTAATACAGAGATTCTTGAGACTGGTATCAAGGTTGTAGATTTACTTTGTCCTTACCAGAAGGGTGGTAAGATAGGACTTTTCGGAGGTGCCGGAGTAGGTAAGACAGTACTTATTCAGGAACTTATCAGAAATATTGCAACTGAGCATGGTGGATATTCAGTATTTACTGGTGTTGGAGAAAGAACAAGAGAGGGTAACGACCTTTATCATGAGATGATGGAATCAGGCGTTATCGAGAAAACTACCATGGTGTTCGGACAGATGAACGAACCACCTGGAGCAAGAATGAGAGTTGGTCTTGCAGGACTTACAATGGCTGAGTACTTCAGAGATAAGGGTGGAAAGGATGTACTTCTTTTCATTGATAATATCTACAGATTTACCCAGGCTGGTTCAGAGGTTTCAGCACTTCTTGGACGTATGCCTTCAGCCGTTGGTTATCAGCCAACATTACAGACAGAGATGGGTGCTCTTCAGGAGAGAATCACATCTACTAAGAACGGATCTATTACATCTGTTCAGGCTGTATATGTACCAGCCGATGACCTTACTGACCCGGCTCCGGCTACAACATTTGCACATCTGGATGCTACTACAGTTCTTTCAAGATCAATTGTTGAGCTTGGTATCTATCCAGCCGTTGACCCGTTAGAGTCTACATCAAGAATTCTTGATCCAAGAATTGTTGGTGAGGAGCATTACAAGGTTGCAAGATCAGTTCAGGAAATCTTACAGAAATACAAAGAATTACAGGATATCATCGCTATCCTTGGTATGGACGAGCTTTCAGAGGATGATAAGCTTGTTGTTTCAAGAGCAAGAAAGGTTCAGAGATTCTTATCACAGCCATTCTTCGTTGCAGGACAGTTTACTGGTCTTGAAGGAAGATATGTTCCTGTAAGTGAGACTATTCAGGGCTTCAAGGAAATTATCGAAGGAAAGTATGATGACATTCCAGAGAGTTACTTCCTTAACTGTGGTGGAATTGATGATGTTTTAGCTAAGGTAGAGAAGTAGAAAAGAGGTTGTAATGGCAGATTTACAGACAATAAAGCTTCTGGTTAATACGCCGGACAGAGTTTTCTACCATGATGACGCTACATTTGTTGAACTTTCTACCAGTGAAGGCGATATAGGTGTTTATCCGGGACATATTCCGCTTACTGCAGTTGTTGTTCCTTGTGTTCTTAGCATACACAATGGTAATGATGTAAAGAAAGCTGCGGTACACGGTGGAATTATAGAGATTCTCAAGGATAAGATAACTATTCTTGCTGAGGTGGCAGAATGGTCAGATGAAATCGATGTAGAAAGAGCTAACGAGGCGAGACTGCGAGCTGAAAAGAGACTTGCCAGCCATGATAATAGTCTGGATATGGTAAGAGCAGATGCAGCGCTTAAGAGATCGCTTGCGAGAATTAAGGCTGTTAATTAAATAATATGTATAAACCTTCCATTATCTGGGAATATTTCAGGTGATGGGAGGTTTTTTATATGGTAAGGATATATAGATTTCAGAGGTTGATGATAGCAGCCGCAGTAATTATATGGGCAGTATTTGCCGGCAGACTTGTATACAAGGGCATAAAGGGTGAGGCAATGGATGTTGTAGATACATTCTGTGAAAATGTTTACTATGATATAAGCGCCGATATATCAGCGACAGGAAAGCTTGACAATGGAATGTCAGATACTGCAAAGAAACTGATGATGACACAGATGGCAAAGACTCTGGGGCTTAACAGATATAATATAACGGAGGATGAAACAGGAATATATCTTACACAGCAATCAGTTAATGGCAGCGCAGATATATCAATAAAAAAGAGCAGTACAGGAGAATATTTTATAACTGATATAGAACTGTATAAGGGATTTGAGAGCACTTCAGATTATGAAAAGCTGATGAAACAGGTTTTAGAGGAATATGGAATAGATACTCATGTAACAGTCAGCATGAAAGGAAGCATTGCTGGGGATATGTCACAGTATGATAAGAGCGAGGTCAGCGGCAGAATGCTTAAGATGCTGGGTGCAAAGACTGTGACTACGGGACAGATACAGGATTCATATGTTGTGTATGCTTATGCTAAAAGCGTTAAGGATTCTGTAAGCATAGGAAAAAACAAGATAAATGTTAATATAACAATGAATTATGACGAGACAAGGGGAGTGACGGATATACAGCTTTCAACACCGATATATAATGAGGATTTCTGATAATGATTTTTAAGGCATGAAACTTGCTATTGTGGTTTTTGTCTAAAGAGATTAAAATAACCATGTATATCCAGAGGATAAATCAAGAAAAGATGAGGCAGATATGGAATTAAAAGAGCTTTTAGATAAATGTATTAATGACAGGCTTATTGATCTTACAATAAGCGGACAGAAGGTTAAGAATGAAGAAGGTGTGATGAGAGTTAAGATTCGTCCGGTCCAGCTTAAGGATGAGATAAAGTATCAGGCATCAGAATTCGTGGGAAGAAAAGTGCTTCACACCAATTATTCAGAAGAAGAGATTAAGACAAGAATTACAGAATATATGGAGAACACATTTAAACAGGCGCAGTTTAATATGACAGATGCGACTGCCACGGTGCTTAGTTCAAAGAAGGGCGCATGTACCTGTAAGTATAAAAGGCTTGCACAGATAAAGAGTCAGAAGGATATGTCACACAACAGAACCAAGACATATATTCTTAAAGAGGGCGAGAAGGTGGATTTTCTTGTTGATCTTGGAGTTATGACTAAAGAGGGGGCAATTGTAAGAACAAGATATGATAAGTTCAGGCAGATTAATAGATTCCTTGAATTTATAGAGGATATTCTGCCACAGTTAGATAAGGATAAAGAACAGACAATAATTGATTTTGGATGTGGAAAATCATATCTTACATTTGCAATGTATTATTATCTTAAGGTCCTTAAGGGATACAATATAAGAATAATCGGGCTGGATTTAAAGAAAGATGTTATTGAGCATTGCAACCAGTTAAGAACCAGATATGGCTATGACAAGCTGGATTTCTATGAAGGAGATATTGCTTCTTACAAGGGTGTTGAGTCTGTAGATATGGTTGTAACACTTCATGCATGTGATACGGCTACAGATTATGCACTCGCCAAAGCAGTAAAATGGGGTGCGAAGGTTATACTTTCTGTGCCGTGCTGTCAGCATGAGGCAAACAGAACAATTGCAGATGAAACTCTTTCACCTGTCATGGATTATGGAATCTTAAAGGAAAGATTTGCAGCAATAGCGACAGATGGTGCAAGGGCAAAGCTTTTAGAATCTAAGGGTTACCAGACACAGATACTCGAATTCATAGACATGGAGCATACACCAAAGAATCTGCTTATAAGAGCTGTTAAGACTGGAAAGCCTGATGCTAAGGCTTATGAGGAAGTACAGAATATGAGCAGGGTGCTTAATATTGACCTTACGCTAAAGAAGCTTTTGGAGGATTAAATTGAAAAGAATCAGGAATTATAGTATATCAGGTTCTAAGTATTTTATACTTGGAGTTATATTTTTAGTTACGGTTATCATAACATTTATATCAATGAAATTCGAACAGATAATGCCGTCAGCAACCACTATGGCAGATGCAACTCTTCCAACAGTTGCAATGGATACAGAGGCAGGAACACAGTATAATGTGCTTCATGGTTACACTTCGGAGCTGGATTCAACATTGTTTTATGGCAATATTACACCGGTTAATAAGGATAGAAAACTTGCGATAACAATTAATACATATGGAGAAGATGTTGAGTCGGTCGGCTATAAGATACGTTCTTTAGAGGACAAGTCTCTCATAGAGAATACAGAAGTAAGTGGATATCAGGTAACTGATAATAAGATAAATGTTACATTGAACATAAAGAACCTTCTTGATACCGGAAAAGAGTATGCTCTTGAGGTTGTTCTTAAGACAAAGAAACATGATGCAGTTTATTATTATACAAGAATTATGTATGGAACAGATTACGATCTGCAGAAGAAGCTGGATTTTGTCAGGGATTTCAATGCATGTACATTCGATAGTGCAAGACTTAAAGATATAGGAGGATATCTTGAAACTTCGAGTGTTGGAGATAACACTAATTATGGAAAGGTTAATATCAACTGTTCACTGAGTCAGATTGGATGGGGAGATCTTGAACCATATATAGAAAGTGAGATAACACCAGAAATTATATCTATTAATGACGACGTTGCAATAATAAGGCTTGATTACAGAGTAGGAGCTGCTAATGATTATTCTTCAAGTGATACATATAATGTGAATGAGTATTACAGAATACGTCAAACTAATAGTGGCTTTTATCTTCTTAATTTTGAAAGAGAGATGAATCAGGTATTTGATGCGAAGAATGACCTTACTTCTTCAGCAAAGATTAATCTTGGAATTAATTCTTCAACATATGTTAACTGTACTTCTGATGAAAAGGGAATATATACCTATTTTGTTAATCAGGGGTCACTGTGGTGTTTTAACAGCAGTTCACAGACATTTACAAGGGTATTTTCATTCAGGGGTGAGGAAACTGATTCTGTCAGAGAAGATTATGATGCCCATAACATTAAGATAATGAAAATAGAAGATAACGGAGATGCAACATTTTTAGTATCAGGATATATGAACAGAGGAGAGCATGAAGGACAGGTTGGCGTATCTTTATGCAGATATTCATATTCAGATAATGATGTTACTGAAAGATTGTTCATTCCAGTGGCAATTCCTTATAACATTCTCACACAGAATGTTGGCGGCGTTTCTTATGTTTCTAATGACAAATTCTATATACTTATAGATGAGACTCTGTATTCTGTAGACCTTGTAAGTAAAGAGGTCATGACAGAGATAACAGGACTTAAAGAAGATGCTTATGCAGTGTCCGATGCGGGAGATGCTATTGCATACAGTGTTTCGGGAGATATATATAACACAGATACTATAAGAATACTTAATATGAGCAATGATAGTGCATATGAGATAAATGCAGATGAAGGTGATACATTAAGACCGCTTGGTTATATTGATTCTGATTTCATATATGGAATGGCGCATAAGGCTGATATTATATCAGGAGCAGATGGAAGCAGGACTTATGCAATGTATAGGGTTGGAATTATTGATGTCGACTACAATCTGATTAAGGAATATGAGCAGCCGGATATATATGTTTCCAGTACAGAGGTTCAGGGAAAGCGAATAACACTTTCACGAATTGTGAAATCTGGAAGCGGTTATGTATCGACAAGTATAGATCAGCTTATTAATAAAGATGAGAATGTAATAGAAAATGCTGTAAAAGCCGAGACAATAAGTACAGATGCAAGGAAACAGGAACTGTATATTGAACTTATAACCAAGATAGGTGATATATCGGTTACTTATAGAACTTCTGGAGAGATAATATTTAAGGATAATACAAAACTTGAACTTGAGGATGAATTTTCATGGGATGGAAGATATTATGTATATGGTTATGGCAAGTTCCAGGGAAGCAGAACACAGCTTAATCAGGCAATAACCCTTGCATACGACACATATGGAACAGTAGTTGACAGCAATTCCAAGCTGGTATGGAAGAGATATAAGAGTACACAGGCATCAATAGATGGCATTGTACCGGTTACATCTGGAGATTCAATTACTAATGCAGTTGCTGCGGTAAGTAATTATCTTGGTGCTGATTTCAACGCAGTGTCTTATATGGAGCAGGGACATACCGCTGTTGAGACATTTGACAATATAAGCGGTGTACATGGAATCAGTCTTACGGGAATAACTTATGAAAAAGCACTCAGCTATGTAGGGGACGGAAGTCCTGTGATAGCAAGGATTGGAGAAGACGAATATATAATTATTACTGCATATAATTCAAGTGAGATTGCATATATTGAAGCGTCGACTGGAGCACAGAAGACAGCTTCAATGAATGAGGCAGGTAAGATGTTTTCTCAGGGTGGTAATATATATGTAACTTATTACAAATAATGATATTCATAAGGATTTAAGTTTATGGCTAAGAAAAAATTATCTAAAAAGAAAAGAAGACGCAGATTAATAAGAAGGCTTGTATTATTAATAATATTACTTGCTTTTGTAGTAACTCTGGCGATATTTTCACCAAAGATAGTAAAAGTTATACAACTGGCACAGGATGCCAAAGAACTTGTAAATGATAGTTCAGCAGACACATTTATGGCATCAGGAACAACACTAATATATGACACTGATGGCAATGAGTTATGCTCAATGATGGAATCAAAAGACATGTATTATATAGATATTGGGCAGATTCCTGATACACTGGCAGATGCATTTGTTGTAATGGAAGATAAAGATTTCTATAAACACAAAGGAATTGATATCAAAGCCATAATAAGAGCTGTAATAGCTAATACGGAGAATGACGAAATTGTCCAGGGAGCCAGTACTATAACACAGCAGCTCGCCAAGAATATATTCTTAAGTCAGGAAGTTACATGGCAGCGAAAAGTCAAGGAGATATTTGTTGCGACATATATAGAGAAGAAGTACTCGAAGAATGAAATTCTTGAGTTTTATCTTAATAATATCTATTTCGCCAATGGATATTATGGCGTTGGAGCTGCGGCAAGAGGATATTTTGACAAGGAAATTAATGAACTTTCTCTTGCAGAACAGGTATTTATCGCGGCAATACCTAACAGCCCTACAAGATATAATCCGCTTACTAATTACGATAATACGATGACCAGAAGAAATCTTATACTTGAGAAGCTTCTTGAGAATAATAAGATAAGCCAGGAAGATTATGATACAGCAGTTAATACCCAGATAGTGCTTGCACAGCAGCCGGAGGTATCTAAGAATAATTCGGTGGAAACATATGCAAGACATTGTGCTATAGAGGGTATGATGCAGGCTAACGGATTCGTATTCAGAACGGATTTCAGCAGTGATGATGATTACAACCAGTATAAGGATCTATATGAACAGAGTTATACATTGTTCCAGCAGAAGCTTCTTTCGGGTGGATATAAGGTATATACAAGTATAGACATGGATTTACAGCAGAAACTCCAGGATGCAATAGATGACAATCTTAAAGGTTATACGGCCATGAAGGATGATGTCTATGAGATGCAGGCGGCAGCTACATGTATAGATAATGAAACTGGAAATGTAGTGGCTATTGTGGGGGCAAGAAGTCAGGAACTTGAAGGATATACATTAAACAGGGCATATCAGAGCTACAGACAGCCAGGAAGCTCCATTAAACCAATACTTGATTATGTTCCATATCTTGAGCGTGGCAATACACCTGATACAATCGTAAAAGATGAGTATATTGAGAATGGTCCTAAGAATGCTGATGGAACATATATGGGCAGTATTACATTAAGGACGGCAGTAAATCTGTCACGAAATACAGTTGCATGGAATGTACTTAAAGAAATTACTCCGAGAGTTGGAAGTTCATATCTGCTTAATCAGGGATTCCATAAGATATGGATGGATAAAGATTATGATGCAATATCAATAGGTGGCTTCACATATGGAGTATCGACAGAAGAAATGGCTGGTGCGTATGCAACAATTGTTAATGACGGACAGTACAGAAGAGTTACATGTGTGTCACAGATAAAGAATGTGCGTGGAAAAGTTATATATGATTCATCTAACAGACAGCAGAAGATATATGATTCAGATGCATGCAGAATGATGACTGACATGCTAAAGACAGCAGTAACTGATGGAACTGGACGGGAAGCAGCAACGAATAATGCTATTGTCGCAGGAAAGACTGGTACAACTAATTCTAATTATGATTCGTGGTTCTGCGGATATAGTGCTTATTATACAGTTGCTGTATGGCAGGGGTATGATTATCCTGCAACAATATCACAGATCTATACTAAGCAGATATTCAGGCAGTTTATGGAATCTGCACATAAAAATCTTTCAAAGAAGGATTTTCCATCATATGGAAAGAAGAGTGATGTGCAGGAGACAACAAAGGAGACAGAATCTGAGACTGAATCGGTAAAGGAAACACAGAAACAGACACAATCAGAGACACAGAAATCTTCACAGACACAGAATCCAAGCCAGTCACAGCAAGAATCACAGAGTGGTTCATCAAGTGGAAATACTGGTACTAATCCAGATAATACAGGTTCAACACAGGAGACAACACAGAGTAATAATCACACAGATAAAAAGCCGGACGCATAAGCGCCCGGCTAAATTATTATAACAATTAAGCTGTAAGTGAATAATTACTTACCGTAATGAAGTTCGTTATATTCCTTAACTCTCTGCTGGATTCTTTCAACAGGGCTTAAGAGGTTACTGATTGAAGAATCATGGTTAAGTGTATCAATAAGGAGAGCCATGTATTTGCTCATATCAACATTGATGTACCAAGGCTTAGAGAGAAGCTCTGATGGCTGGTATACAAGGTTAGTTGTAAGGATTCTGTCGATAATACCATTCTCATATGCTTCATCAAATTTCTTGAATCCGTTAGTGAAAAGACCGAATGTAGTTGCACAGAATACTCTGCTTGCACCACGCTTCTTAAGCTCAGAAGCAACATCAATCATACTTTCACCAGAAGAAATCATATCATCAATGATGATAACATCCTTACCTTCAACATTAGTTCCAAGGAACTCATGTGCAACGATAGGATTACGTCCATTAACAATCTTAGTGTAATCTCTTCTCTTATAGAACATACCCATATCAAGACCAAGAACATTAGCAAAGTAAACAGCACGTCCCATACCACCTTCATCCGGGCTGATAACCATCATATGCTCGCTGTCGATGTGAAGGTCGTCCACATTAAGAAGGAGATACTTGATAAACTGGTATGTGCATGATACAGATTCAAAGCCCTTAAGAGGAATAGCATTGTGTACTCTTGGGTCATGTGCGTCAAAAGTAATAATATTCTCAACGCCCATATCTGTAAGTTCCTGAAGCATAAGTGCACAGTCAAGAGATTCTCTTCCTGTTCTCTTGTGCTGTCTTGATTCATAAAGGAAAGGCATGATTACATTAATTCTTCTTGCCTTACCACCTGCAGCAGCAATAACTCTCTTGAGGTCAGCATAGTGATCATCAGGAGACATATGGTTCTTGAAACCGCAAACAGTATATTCAAGACTGTAGTTGCAGACATCAAGCATAATATATAAGTCATGACCACGGACAGAATCTACAAGAACGCCCTTTCCTTCTCCTGAACCGAATCTAGGAGTCTTAGCGTTAACAATATAACTGTCTCTCTTATATCCTGCAAAATTAAGGGTGGAAGTATTCTCATTCTGACGCTGCTCTCTCCACTTTACAAGGTACTCGTCAACTTTCTTACCCATTTCAGTGCAGCTTGCTAATGGGATAATACCTAAAGTTCCGTAGGGAATAGTTTCTGTGTGTTTTTCATCACGTGGCATAATAAATAATCCTCCATAAAAGTATAATAATTAAACATACATATAAAAATATAAACATTGACGCGAAATAAGTCAATGATATATTTGACATAAATAATCGTTAAGACCTTTTAGTTGGTGATAATTTCTTCATACAGCGGATATCATCTCCAAAGAGTCTTAAAATTGAATAGGCACTTACAAGTCTTGAGAAAATTCTCTGTGAGTACCTTGTCTCAATATCAGGCATCTCAAGGTTAGAAGATATAATAATACTCTTTCTTCTAAGAAGCCTTTCATTAATAGTATTAAACAGATTAGAAAAATTATAATCTGAAGCTTTCTCTGTTCCGAGATCATCAATAATAAGCAGGTCACATTCAATAAAAAATGAAGTGTCAAACTTGGAACTTCCGAATTCCTTAAAATCATCGCTCTTGAAAGAATCAAAGAATTCCCCGGCAGTAAGATATATTATGCTGTGGCAGGAATCCATAAGAGCCCTTGCAATACAGTTGGAAAGAAATGTCTTTCCGACACCAGTCTGTCCAATAAATAACAGATTAGAAAAATTGGTGTCAAAGTTATCGACGAAATCGTGACATACTTTGAGAACTTTCTGCATATTATTATAAGGTGTGAGCCCTGTTGCTGGATCGATATCAGTATTGTTGTACCAGCTAAAAGAGAATGTGTCAAAATTCTCGTCAGTAGTTATGTTCTTGAGATTAGAGTCCTTATATATAAGATCTATAGCTTTTTTGTTAAAGCACATGCAACGTTTACCATCAACATAACCGGAATCCTTGCAATAAGGACATGTAAATATATCATCAAGATAATCAGCGGGCTTGCCTATAGAAGCCAGAGCAGCCACTTTTCTGTTGTTGAGTGACTTAAGGCTGGAAGCTAATTCATCAGTAGTCGTGTCCGATGAGTCAGCTTCTATACGCGCTCTGGCAGTTTTTATGGACAAGTCTATAATCTCAGAGTCAATATCTGCTATATCAGGACACAGGGCAGTGACTTCTTTATAACGGTCACTCTGCAGGTGCCTGTTGGCTGTTTTAATATCATCATATTGTCTCATAATAGAGGCATATTGTGTATTGGTCAAAGGCATAGCACCACTCCTTATAATTAATTATTATTACTTAGCAGAGAGTTATACCAGTCGTCAGATTTCTTAGGACGCTGCTGGTAATTATTAAAACGGTTAGCATTCTGTTTAATGACATTAGATGACTTAGCTGCTTTGGCGGCCTTACCGGCTTCGTACTGTGCATCAGCTTTCCTGATATCCTCAGAACTTCTGATGTTAGAAGTATGCCACTTGGTAAGAATAGAATCGGCATATTCAAAGCTTGGCTGGTGAGTAGCCTTCATGGTTCTGTTACATGCTTCGACAATTATGTCAGTTTCGAAGCAGTATATATCAGTCCACTTGATAATAAGGTCTTTCTCAACCTTACCAGGTTCTCTGCTGTTAAGTCCAAATGCTTTCATGACACTGAAGACAGCTTCATTATGATTGGATACTTCATCTTTGGCAGCATCAACAGTGCTGATACCTTCATCAGCCCATGCAAGAGCAACCTTCTCTATGTATCTTATTGAAGTCTTACCCTTGGATACGCAGTATTCAAAAAGGTATTCGATAAGGTCAGCAGAGAAATGTAATGTGTCATAGAAATACACAATAGCATTAGTCTCAGGCTGAGAAAGAGTCTTTCCAAGATAAGTCTGGATTACGAAAAGCAACATTGAAAAATCATCATTGGAATTAAGCTCGCTAAGCTTGTCAGCAGGAGCAGTTACTTTCGAAGGCTCTATATTGTGTGCTGAAGATGCCGTGGCAAAATCCATAGAGACAACATTAGATGATGAATCAGATGCAGAACTACAGGAAACGGGTTCGTTATCTGCGGCAGCCTCTGAAACAGAATTGTCAACAGCATCGTTATTAATCTCAGGGGCAGCAATGCGGTCATCAGGTTCAGGTGAATAACCGTGATTAGCAATATCCTTCAAAGTGATACCGCAAAGCTGGTTATTGTCGTCGTAAGAAAGCTGGACAAGACAGATCTGTCCCAGTATCTTAAAGCACGCATCACATCATTCTCAGTCTGGTTAAAAGTATCAGCAAGAGAAGAGATGCTTAAGTTACTGTTCTTTCTTGTGAAAAGTCTCAAAAGATAAAGATAGACCTTAACAAAGTCTCCGTTGGCTGATGGTACATATTCGTCTATGAAAATATCAGAAACTGCTGTATAGCCAGAAACAGTCTCTGAATACAAGTTCAGATTATTCATGGTATTAGTCTCCCCAAAAAGTTATGAGCAGATTATACCACTGAAAAAAATAAATGCAAAGCACGTCCAGTGCGGAAAGGAGAAATGTGGATAATGTGGAAAATGTGGATAAATAAAAAATATACATAGGAAAACCGCATAAAATGTGGGTTCAGAAAAATGCCTGAATAAAAAATTATCCACAATCATTCTGAACAATTTAGTAACAGAAAATTGTGGATAATGTGGATAACTTTGTTGAAAAAGTTCGTGCGGGTGGAAAATGTACTATTTAAGCAAGTCTTCGCCGATTTTATATACGTCACCTGCACCCATAGTTATTAACAAGTCACCGTTGATACAATTTTTTAATAAATATTTTTCAATGTCCTCAAAATTGTCTATATATATACATTCTTTACCAAGAGACTGTATCTTTTCACACAGGTCAGCAGAGCTGATTCCGAGAGTGTCAGTTTCTCTTGCAGCATATATCTTGGCAAGGACAACCTTATCAGCGTGGCTTAAAGCATCAGCAAACTCATTGAATAAAAGCTTGGTACGCGAATATGTATGAGGCTGGAAGACTACCCATACATGATTGTGTGGATAGTGGGCAGCAGAAGCTAAGGTAGCACGGATTTCGTCAGGGTGGTGAGCATAGTCATCAATAACAGTAACTCCGTTAAATGTGCCTTTCTTCTCAAATCTTCTGTTTGTACCTTTAAAGTTAGAAAGACCTGTTTTGATATGTACCATATCAACAGAAAGCTTTCTGGCAGCGGCAATAGCAGCAAGAGAATTATATACATTGTGAAGACCAGGTACACCAAGAGTTATGGTGTCAGTCTTCTCACTATTAATAAGAAGAGAATATGTGCATCTTCCAAGTTCGTCGTAAGTGATATCAGAAGCACTGTACATGCTCTTTGCTGGGTCAGAACCAAATGTTATGACCTCGCAGTCAGTATCCTGATAGAAATATTCATAATTATCAATGTCAGTATTGATGATGAGAGTTCCGTCAGAAGGAAGCTTTTCAGTAAAAAGCTTGAAAGAATGGCGGATGTCATCAATATCCTTGAAGAAATCAAGATGATCTTCCTTGACATTAAGAATAATGTTCATTGTAGGATTAAATGATAAAAAGCTGTTAGTATATTCGCAGGCTTCTGCAACAAAGTATCTATCACCGCCGACTCTTGTATTGCCGCCAATGCTGTTAAGGATACCACCTACAGAGATAGTAGGATCCATGCTTGCTGCAAGTAATATTTCAGAGACCATGGAAGTAGTCGTTGTCTTTCCATGAGTACCTGCAATGTTAATGGCATTCTTGTAGATAGTCATAATCTGACCAAGAAGCTCGGCACGGGTAAGCATTGGAAGACCAGCCTCCTTAGCTGCCTTGAATTCTGGATTGTCCGGATGAATTGCTGCTGTAT
The DNA here is from genome assembly GCF_003466705.1 of Eubacterium sp. AM46-8. Classification (NCBI taxonomy): domain Bacteria; kingdom Bacillati; phylum Bacillota; class Clostridia; order Eubacteriales; family Eubacteriaceae; genus Eubacterium; species Eubacterium sp. AM46-8. The sequence continues at coordinate 36,777 of NZ_QSEU01000018.1, read as the reverse complement.
ATACAACAAGATCTATATCATTAGTTATATTACCGGCGCTCTGTGGTACGGATACGATACAGCCGTCCCCGATAAGTTCGTCAGTAAGAGCTGATGAGTGAGCATCAGAGCCTGAAACAGTAAAACCTTTAGATAAGAGAATCTTGGCAAGTCCGCTCATACTTATACCGCCTATGCCAATGAAGTGAATATGGATAGGGTTGTTGAAATCAATCTTGTACATGATATTGTCCTTTCTTGAAATTAGTGTTTGTTATATTGTATGTCTTATCGGCTTATTTTTCAAACCTTTCTTATTATATACTATACGATTTAGAAAATGTGCATAAAAATGTGTATAAAAAAAGCGAAATTCTTTTTACTTAATGAAAATAGTATGATATAATCAGAATATCTAAAAGCAGTAAAAAATTAACATCAGAGGTGATAGCATGATTAAAAAAGAAATGATTGCAATGCTGTTAGCTGGTGGCCAGGGAAGCAGATTAGGAGTACTTACTTCTAAAGTGGCAAAGCCGGCAGTAGCATTTGGAGGAAAGTATAGAATAATTGACTTCCCTCTCAGTAACTGTATTAATTCAGGAATCGATACAGTAGGTGTTTTAACACAGTATCAGCCACTCCGTCTTAATACGCACATAGGAATTGGTATTCCTTGGGATTTGGATCGTAATGTTGGAGGGGTATCAGTTCTTCCACCTTATGAGAAGAGTCAGAACAGTGAATGGTATACAGGAACAGCTAATGCCATTTACCAGAACCTTGAATATATGGAGCAGTATAATCCAGAATATGTACTTATTCTTTCTGGTGATCATATATACAAGATGGATTATAAGATAATGCTTGATTATCACAAGGCTAATAATGCAGATATAACAATAGCTGCAATGCCTGTACCTATAGAGGAAGCAAGCAGATTCGGTGTAGTTGTAACAGATAACGATAATAAGATTACTGAATTCGAAGAGAAACCAGAACATCCAAAGAGCAATCTTGCTTCAATGGGTATATACATATTCAGCTGGAAGGTTCTTAAGGATGCACTGATCAAGCTTAAGGATCAGCAGGAATGTGACTTCGGAAAACATGTAATTCCATACTGCTTTAATAATAATAAGAGAATATTTGCTTACGAGTATAACGGATACTGGAAGGATGTAGGAACATTAAGCTCATATTGGGAAGCTAACATGGAGCTTATAGACATTATCCCTATATTTAATCTGTATGAAGAATTCTGGAAGATATATACCAAGACAGATACAATTCCACCACAGTATATAGCTAAAGATGCATATATTGAGAAGAGTATCATAGGTGACGGAACAGAAGTATACGGACGTGTATTTAATTCCGTAATCGGTTCAGGTGTAGTTATTGAGGAAGGATGTGTAATCCGTGATTCAATAATTATGAATAATTCCCACATCGGAAAGAACACAACAATAACCAAGTCAATAATCGCAGAAGATGTAACGATTGGAGAGAATGTTGAACTTGGAGTTGGTGAAGAAGCAGAGAATGTTAAGTTCCCTAAGATATATAATTCTGGACTTGTTACCGTCGGTGAGTGGTCTGTTATTCCGGACAATGTTAAGGTTGGAAAGAATACAGCCATATCAGGGGAGACAACATTACAGGATTACCCTAATGGTGAGTTACCAGGCGGAGGCATAATAATTAAGGCAGGTGATAATTAATGAAAGCAATAGGTATTATATTAGCTGGCGGAAATAACAGAGCGATGCGTGAACTCTCTAATAAGAGAGCGATTGCAGCCATGCCGATTGCCGGAAGTTATCGCGCCATAGATTTTGCATTAAGCAACATGACTAATTCAAGAATCCAGAAAGTAGCTGTTATCACACAGTATAACGCAAGATCACTTAATGAACATTTAAGTTCATCTAAGTGGTGGGATTTCGGAAGAAAACAGGGAGGATTATTCGTATTTACCCCTACAATTACTGCTGAGAGCAGTAACTGGTATCGTGGAACAGCTGATTCATTATATCAGAATATACATTTCTTAAAGCAGAGCCATGAACCATATGTAGTTATTGCGTCAGGTGATGGTGTATATAAGCTTGATTACAATAAGGTACTTCAGTATCACATTGAGAAGAAAGCAGATATAACAGTTGTTGTTAAGAAGCTTGAAGACCGTTCAGACATAGGTCGTTATGGCGTTGTAGCCATGACAGAAGAAGGCAGAATCACAGATATTGATGAGAAACCAATAGAGACTAACCTCTCAACAGTTTCAACTGGTATCTATGTAATAAGAAGAAGACTTCTCATAGAGCTTCTTGAGAAGGCTGCTGAAGAAGACAGACATGAGTTTGTAAGAGATATTCTTGTAAGATATAAGAATATCAAGAAGATATATGGTTATAATATTGATTCTTACTGGAGCAATATTTCAACAGTGGATGCATATTACAAGACTAATATGGATTTCCTTAATAAGGATGTAAGAGATTACTTCTTCAAGCAGTATCCGGATGTATATTCTAAGGTAGAAGATCTTCCACCAGCAAAGTATAACTTCGGAGCTAACGTAAGAAACAGCCTTGTTTCAAGCGGATGTATAATTAACGGAACTGTTGAAGATTCAGTGTTATTCAAGAAGATATATGTAGGCAATAATAGTGTAATTAAGAATTCAATTATTCTTAATAATGCATATATTGGAGATAATGCATATATTGAGAACTGTATAGTTGAAAGCAACAGTACAATCAAAGCTAATTCAAGATATGTCGGAGAGAATGGTACAAGGATTGTTGTGGAGGATAGTCCTTTATACTATTAAGAATAGTTTCGACAGAAGGTGTTTGAACCAAAGTATAACGAGGTTAATATAACCTAAAAAGGGGTGCGTTATGAATATAACAGATGTAAGGGTAAGAAAGATTGCTAAAGAGGGCAAGATGAGAGCAGTTGTGTCAATCACAATAGATGATGAGTTCGTGGTACATGATATTAAGGTGATTGAGGGAGAGAAGGGCTTGTTCATTGCAATGCCAAGCAGAAAATCATCAGACGGAGAGTATCGTGACATTGCTCATCCTATCAATACTCAGACAAGAGATAAACTGCAGAAGCTTGTTCTTGAGGCCTATGATAAGGCGGAGGATGTAGAGGAGTAACAATTTAACACATTTAAAAGGTCTGACTTTGACAGATGCGTTAGCGCATTTTCAGAGTCAGACCTTTTTTATGCAATATAACCCTTTGCTTCCCTGAATTTGATTGGGGAAATACCTTTTGTTTTCTTGAAAACATCCCCCAAATAATTACCGGATTCATATCCACATAATGAAGCAACATCTGACATTGGAAGATTGGTTTCAAGCAATAATCTTTCAGCATGGCTAATCCTTATTCTATTCAGAAAATCTTTAAATGTCATTTCGGTTTCATCTTTAAAAAGCTTGGACAGATAAGAAGGATTCAGATGTAAATGTTCAGCCAAAGCGGTCAAAGAAATATTGGCGGAAAAGTTCTGTTCTATGTAATCAATGGCATTCTGAATAATTGTATTCTCTGTTTGTAATGAGTTCCTGACATTTAATGACGCTGTTATATCAAAACCAGAACGGATTATACACAGAATAATTCCCTGAATTGAATGCCTTATAGTTAATGAAGATATAGAACTGTGTTTTTTAGATTCTAAAAGAACAGTATCAAAATAATAATTAATCAGGTAAGATGCTGACAGATTAAAAGTAAAGAAATGACAGCAGTATTTATTATAAAAAGTTAAGTCGGGGAAACCTGATATAATTGGTGCTACATAGTCGTCTCCTAATTCAATTACAATCCGCTCATTATCTGTACTGGAATATATGACTTTATGAGAAATATCACGTGGAATCAGGAAGATGGTTCCTTCGTTTATTTCATATAAAGCATCTCTTATTAAAATGCTGCAGCTTCCTTTGGTGAGGTAAAATAATTCCCAGAAAGAGTGTGTATGAGAAGATGACATTGAATTTTCTGGAGTGCGATATAATTTTGAAATGTTAAAATAATTTGAATTCATACATTCTCCTGAAGTTATATTTAAAGATATATTAACACAGATAAATAAATAAATGAATTGCAAAACGGAAAATTTTAGAGCAAAATAAGTGTAACATGTGCGTTATGCACAAAAAACACGTTGAAATATTGCTATAATTAACAAATGGCTAAAAAATCGAGCCAAAATTATATGTAAAAATAACTCAAGAAACAAAAAAAGCGGTAGCAAAACACATTACATAAATGTATTATGGTAACAAAAGCGGAAAACTACCGCGAAAGACACAATCGTGTGCAAATATATTTAAGGAGGATAATTATGAAGTTTATGAAAAAGCGCAAGATCAGAAGAATTGCATCATTATTCATGGCGGTTCTTATGGTTGCAGCTCTTATGCCAGGCAGTATTACTAATACTAAAGCTGATGATAAGACCGCTGATTCAGGGGTTGTAGTAGACGCTGGTACATGGGAGAATAACGAAAGAACAACAACCTGGGATTTTTCAAAATACTCAGGAAGCAGTTCACTTACTTTAGCAGAAGGTGATGAGGTTGGCAGAATAAAGGTTGCTGCCGGTACAGCATATGTTAAGACTGGTGGAGCAGGATTATCAGCTCAGAAAACAAAGGATGCTGTTATTGCTGTTCCTGTTGACCCAACAGCAACATCAGTTACACTTACTTTAAAGTTTTCTAGTAACAACAATAACAGATATGTTTATGTTGGTGACAAGAGCGGAGAGAATGCAGTTATCTGTCTGAATACAGCAGGTAGAGAGGAACTTCCTAATGCAGTTAATATCAATGGTGATAAAGAAGCTACTGTAACAGTTTCATCAGCAGCTTTTGAGGATGGTTATATTTTACTTACACCAGATACACTTGCAAGCGGTGATTCAGGTGAGATGAAGATTAAGAATTTAACATTAGTAGAATCAAAAGATAACGGAGACAGAACATGGAACTTCAGAAGCGGTTCTGAATTAATGGGTTCTAACGGAAAGCTCATTCAGGGAACTACTGGTGAAGTTAATGGCTTAGTTATTGATGCAACATCTGGTAAGTTTGATTCTACAAGAAGTGACTGGGCACAGTTTAACACAGGAGCTGTTGTTAAGATTCCAGTTAAGGGCTCATGTGAAATCACAATTGGATCATATGATGTCAGTCAGGCTACAATTGAAGGAACAGATGTCAGCACCAAAGAATTCAAGTATCAATACTCAGGTGCAGCAGGATATGTAGACTTAGTTGCAACAGCTGATGGATATATTGGAAGCATTGATGTAAAGCATATTGCAGAGCCAGAGGCTAATGTAGAAAACTTTACATTTGTTATGGATGAGCATGCTGTAGATGGTGTTGTTAAGACTGGTGAGTACAAGTTCGGAGACAGCACACTTACATTAGGTGGACAGACAGTAGGCGGAGTTATTACTCAGTATACAGTAAAGCCAGATAAGAAGGTTACAATTAATGGTGTTGAACATGATGCTTATACATCAGGTAAGAGACATGCAGATGCCAATAATATTCCTGAACTTCCAGGAGAGGGTGATGGATGTTTAGCTACATTTACACCAGCTGCCAAGGGTATGATGACAGTTTACTATAATTCAACATCATTCCTCAGAGTACATACTTTCAATGCTGATGGAACTAAGGAAGGCTTTGTTGATTCAGAAACAGGATTAACATCATATTCATTTAAAGTTGTTCCTGGTAAGACATATGTTATGTCAACAACAGGAAAGACTAATAATATGTTCTATGCTGGATACAGCTATGTTGCAGATGAGAAGATTACAGTTCCAGTAACTGTAAATAATATTGATGCAACAATTGGTAGCGGATTAAAGTTATCATTAGTAGATGACCAGTTAGGTGGAGATGAGATATCTCTCAGCACAACAACAAAATCTCTTAAGCTTCTTAAGGGACACACATACAGAGTAAGCTCTAACGATGGCGGTGTTAAGCCACTTGTAGGTGATTCACAGACATTTACAGTAACAGGTGATGCAGTTACAATCACACTTAATAACGTTCCGGATGTTGAACTTACAGGTAAGATTGTAGGTACAGATTCATCTAATGTTACAAAGCTCGTGTTTACTAATAATACTAGTGGAACAGTAAATGAAGCAACAATAACAGGAGATTCATACAAGGTTTCTGTAAAGCCTGGTGAATATACAACAAGCGTAGAGACTAAGGATGGCTCAACAACATATGACAGAGCATCTGTTAAGGCTGATGCTGAGAATGTTAATGATGTATATGTAGAGAAGGATGATCCAGCATCTAAGAGAGATTACAGCTATACAAGAGTTCCATCTCTTGCAACAACAGGTATTATTGCAGTAGAGAATGGAAAGCCTCACACAGTAGCAAGAGCTGATTCGTCACTTACAATTCCAGTAAAGGGAAAAGCTAAGGTTACTATTTCTACTTACTATGCATTCAACTTTACAGTTAATGGAGAGAAGTACGATAGTACAGAAACTGATAAGGGCTATACATCAGTTGGTACAACATCTAAGACAGATACATTTGAGATGGTAGTTGAAGGTGATGCTGTTGTTAACTTCGGTGCAACAACATATATTACAGGAATTTCAGTTATTCCTATGACAGAATTCAAGTCAGAGATTAATGTTCCTGGCGATTATGATACATTAAATGAAGCTTCAGATGCTATTCTTGGTATGCAGAACAGACCAGAAGGCGAAGCAGGCAGAGTAACTATTAACCTTACATCTGATGTATTTGAGCAGGTAGTTATGGCTGCACCATATGTAACACTTAAGGGTAATGGACATACAATTTCATGGTATTATGGTGTTGGAACAAAGTATTATTCAATAGATCCAGCAACAGGTCTTTACAATAAGACACTTGCTATGGACAAATACTCATCTGAAGAAGGAAATGGAAGTCTCTGGGGTGGTGTATTCATTGTTAGAGGTAATAATTTTATTGCAGAGAATACAACATTCCTGAATACATACAACTATTACTTAACAGAGGCTGAGAAGACAGATATTGCAGGTTCAAATCTTGCAGTAGACAGATTAGCAGAAGGCGTAGATGTATCAGATTACAAGTTTAAAGAGAGATCAAATGCTTTCTATATTGAGGCTGATAATATTGAAGTTTTCAATTGTTCAATTCTTTCATCACAGGATACACTTGGTAGAAATGGTTCAACAAATTATGGATATCACGCATATTTCAACGGTTGTACAATCGGTGGTAATGTAGATTATATCTGTGGTGAGTTTGCAGCTGTATTTGATAACTGTAAGTTACAGTGGAAGACATATAAGAATGATGAAAATAACAATGCAAAGATTGGTTACATTGTTGCACCTAAGACAAGCCCATATGTATTCAGAAACTGTGAGGTTACAACAGATGGAGCACATGGTGATGCAGCAGTATTAGGTAAGTATGGTAGAACATGGGGTGCTAACTCTAATGCATCATTTATTGAGTGTGAGACTAATGGATACATTGACTCAGAAGGCTGGACAGAAATGTCTAATGGAGAGAAGGCTTCAGCAATCTTCAATGAGTACAATAACACAAACAAGGGTGAAGCATTTGTGACAACAGGCTGCACTAATAGTACATTAGATGCTGTTGTTAATTATATTGATTCAGAAAATGTTTCTGCTGTTGATACAGTTCTTGGTACATGGAAGCCAGTTCATTATAAAGAAGTTATCTCTAAGGATGACGGTTCATCAAAGGGTGATGTAGCAGACGGTGGAGAAACAGGAAAAGACAATAATGTTAATGGAACAACAGAGTCAACAGGTGAAACTGTAAAGACTGGAGATACAGCTCCAATTGCATTATATGTAGTATTAATGCTTTGTGCATTAGCAGGAATTGTATTTGTATCAAAGAAAAGAAGAATATCTGTTAAATAATTATAATTAAATAATTGTTTAATATAACAAAAAGTCCCGCGGTCGTTATGACTTGCGGGACTTTTTGGATAAAGATAAGGTTGTCTTAACCTGTCAGGTTACAGATGATGCGTTAAGATAGCCAAAAGAAGAAATATGTTATATACTTGCTAATATATGATAATTAATCAGGAGGATGTTATGTATATAATAGCGGGACTTGGTAATCCAGGCAAAGAATATATGGGAACAAGACATAATGCAGGCTTTTCAGTAATAGACGAGCTTGCAGACAAATATAATATCAGTGTGGACACAGCAAAGCACAAAGGACTTATCGGAAAAGGCGTAATAGCAGGTCAGAAAGTAATACTTGTTAAGCCTATGACATATATGAATAATTCAGGCGAGTGTATAAGAGAAGTTATGGATTATTACAAATGTGATATAGATGATTTTATTGTTATCTTCGATGATATAAGTCTTGACGTAGGAAAGTTAAGACTCCGTGCAAAGGGAAGTGCAGGTGGACACAATGGAATCAAGAGTATAATAGCACATCTTGGAAGTGACAAGTTCAAGAGAATAAAGTTCGGAGTGGGCGACAAGCCTAAGAACTGGGATCTTGCAGACTGGGTGCTTGGGAAATTTCCTACAGAGGAATATGCAACATTAAGAGAGGCTAATAAGAAAGCATGTGAAGCTGTAGAATGCATACTTACAGATGGAATAGAAAGTGGTATGAATAAATATAACGGATAACTGGTGGTATAATATGAAAGCAATATTTGAGCCGGTGTATAATACAGCCGGTGTGGAACAACTTAATAAAGAGCTTGCTAAAGATGGCGGCAGAACAGTAATGGTAAGTGGCTGTATTGACACGCAGAAGCTGCATTTTTCAAGTGCCATAGCCAGCAATTATAACTTCCAGCTTGTTATAACCAGTGATGAGGGGAAAGCAAGGGATATGGCGGAGGATGCCAGATTCTTTAACAGCGGTAATGTAATGTATTATCCTGCGAAGGATGTAATATTTTATAACGCAGATGTGCAGGGACGACAGATTGCCGGAGAGCGAATCAGATGTATAGCAGCCATAATTGACAGATTGAATAAATCGGACATCGCCAAATCTGGAATGGAGAAATCAACAGAGAAAGTTTCAGATGGACCGCTTACAATAGTGACAACCATTGATGGAATATCAGATATGCTTCTTCCAGTCGACAGATTCAGGAGGGCAGTAATTAACCTTAAGAAGGGTGACATACTCGATGTAGAGGATATGGCAAAGAAGCTTACTGCTATGGGATTCGAGAGATTCGGAATGGTTGAAGCCAGAGGACAGTATGCCATAAGAGGCGGAATAATTGATATATTTTCATATACAGACGAAGCACCTGTGAGAATTGAATTGTGGGACGATGAGATAGACTCAATAAGGGCATTTGATGCAGACAGTCAGCGTTCCATTGAGAACTATAAGAGTTATACGGTATTTCCTGCAACAGAGTTTCTTTTTACAGAGGATGAGATAGAGCAGGGAATTGAAAAAATCAGACATGAGAAAGATGAACAGATGAAGCTGTTCGGAGCAGATAAAAGGAAGCGTACTAAGGAACAGATAGAGGCTGGCAATCATCTTAACAGAATGTTTGATGACGCGTTAAGGACAGGAGATTACAGCAAATTCATATATACATTTGCAGATAGAGTGAGCAGCCTGGCAGAGTATTTCCCTAAGGGAGATACTCTTATTGTCGTGGACGAACCTGTAAGGCTTAAGGAACACAGCGACATGACTTTCTATGAGTACAGTGAGAGTATGAAGAACAGATTAGAAAGCGGTTATGTGCTACCAAGTCAGACACATATGTTTATGGATATGGAGACAGCCGTTCTTTCAATGAACGGACATAAGCAGCTTGTGCTGACAACACTTGAATACACACCTGAATTCTTTGGGATAGATTATTCAATGCATATTGAAGCGAGAAGCATAAGCTCATATAATAACAGCTTTGAATATCTTTCAGATGACATAAGGAAGTACAAACGCAGTAAATACGCAGTTCTTCTTGTGTGCAGCTCAAGAACAAGAGCTAACAGAATTGTTGATGACCTCGGAAGGCTTGGAATTGAGAGCTTTTATACAGAAGACAGCAATAAATCCATGGCAGGCGGACTTGTGATGGTTACTTACGGAAGCCTTCACAGGGGATTTGAATATCCGCTGCAGGGCTTTGTGTGCATTGCCGAGAATGACATATTTACAGAGAAGAAGCGCAAGAAAGTAAAGAAGAAGGAGTACGATGGCAAGAATATTGCAGGCTTTAATGAACTTAATATTGGCGATTATGTTGTTCATGAGAATTACGGTATAGGCCAGTACAAGGGCATTGAGAAGATTAAGGTTGAAGGTGTTGAGAAGGATTACATCAAGATATCTTACGCAGATAACAGCAACCTTTATGTGCTCGCAACACAGCTTGACCGTCTGCAGAAATTTGCGGGTTCGGATGTTGAGAAGAAGCCGAAGCTTAATAAGATTGGCGGTTCAGAGTGGGGCAAGACTAAGTCAAAGGTTCATTCAGCTGTTGAAGAAGTGGCTAAAGACCTTGTTGAGCTGTATGCCACGAGACAGAGAATAGAAGGATACCAGTTTGGACCGGATACGGTATGGCAGCAGGAATTTGAGGAAATGTTCCCTTATGAGGAGACAACAGACCAGTTAAATGCGATAGAAGACACGAAGCATGACATGGAAAGCCGCAAGGTAATGGACAGACTTATATGTGGGGATGTGGGCTATGGTAAGACAGAGATCGCGATAAGAGCTGCATTTAAGGCGGTTCAGGAAGGAAAGCAGGTTGCTTATCTTGTACCGACAACAGTACTTGCAAGCCAGCATTTTACCACATTTGAACAGAGAATGAAGGATTTTCCGGTTACGGTAGCCCAGTTGTCAAGCTTCAGAACTTCGGCACAGAATAAGGAGACAATTGCGGAACTTAAGAAGGGCATGGTTGACATTGTAATAGGCACACACAGGCTTCTTTCTAAAGACGTTGTGTTCAAGGATCTGGGACTTCTTATTATTGATGAGGAACAGCGTTTTGGTGTTACACACAAGGAGAAGATTAAGAAGTTAAAGAATAATGTTGATGTACTTACGCTCAGTGCCACTCCGATTCCAAGAACGCTTCACATGAGCCTTGCGGGAATCAGGGATATGAGTGTTCTTGAAGAGCCTCCGGTTGACCGTGTTCCGATACAGACTTTCGTTACAGAGCATAATGATGAGATGATACGAGAGGCAATCACAAGAGAGCTTGCCAGAAACGGTCAGGTATACTATGTATACAACCGTGTAAGAAGCATTGATGAGGCGGCTGCACACATTCAGGAGCTTGTTCCTGATGCAAATGTGGCATATGCCCACGGTCAGATGGCTAAACGGGAGCTTGAGAAGATAATGTGTGATTTCGTTAATGGTGAGATAGATGTGTTGGTGTCTACAACTATAATTGAAACAGGTATGGATATATCCAACTGCAACACAATGATAATTGAAGATGCAGATCGTTTTGGACTTTCTCAGCTTTATCAGCTAAGAGGAAGAGTTGGCAGAAGCTCAAGGACTGCGTATGCATTTTTGCTGTACAGAAGAGATAAGGTACTGACAGAGGTAGCGGAAAAGCGACTCAGCGTAATCAGGGAATTTGCGGATTTCGGTTCGGGCTTTAAGATTGCGATGAAGGATCTGGAAATCAGAGGCGCAGGAAATGTGCTTGGGAACAGCCAGCACGGTCACATGGCGGCTGTAGGATACGACCTGTACTGTAAAATGCTTAATCAGGCGGTCAACAATCTTAAGGGAATTAAGAATGAGTATGAGTTTGAGACAACAATAGATGTAGATGTGGACGCTTATATTCCGGCAACATATATTAAGAGTGAGTACCAGAAGCTTGATATATATAAGAGAATTGCTGCACTTGAGAACATGGATGAATTATCAGATATGAAGGACGAGTTATCAGACAGATACGGAAGTGTGCCATCATGCGCTGATAATCTGCTTATGATTGCGCTTATCAAGTCAAAGGCACATAAGCTTGGCATGATAGAGATAAAGGGCGGCGTGACACATCAGGAATCAGGAACTGCGGTATGGCGTACGGTGATGACAGTTTATCCTAAGGCTGAATTAGACCCGGATGCTATAAAGAAGCTTCTTGACGAGTATGGCGGTGCAATACAGATGAGAGTAGACGCCAATCCTGCATTCATATGGACTGTAACAAAGAAGAAATTCACTAATGCAAAGGAATATCTTAAGGGGCTTAATGCGTTGATGGATGTGTTTATTGAGAGGCTGACGGTGAAGTAAAAATCTCACATTAACAGTTGACAACCTCAATAGATGTGTTATAATTCAAAACAGTTTAGCACTTTAAAGCGTAACGGTTTAAAGTGAAGCAATTCCAGGAGGAAATTTTACAGGAGGAAACAGGTTATGGCAGAGAACAGGGGTAATTTGACTTCATACAGACCAGACATCAAGGTTATGGACTGTACATTAAGAGATGGAGGTCTTGTGAATAATTTTGAATTCACAGATGAGTTTGTTAAAGATCTTTATGAAGCTAATGTGGCAGCAGGCGTTGATTATATGGAATTTGGATATAAGGCTGATAAGGATATATTTGATGAGAAAGAATTCGGAAAGTGGAAGTTCTGTAAGGAAGAAGACATCAGGGCTATTGTTGGAGAGAATGATACACCACTTAAGATATCAGTTATGGCTGATGTCGGAAGAACTAATATGAAGAGAGATATTCCACCTAAATCAGAGTCAGTTGTTGATATGGTGAGAGTTGCAACATACATTAATACAATTCCGGCAGCTATTGAGATGGCTAATTACTGTTCAGATATGGGATATGAGGTTACAGTCAATATTATGGCGATATCGACAGCAGGTGAGAATGAATTAGATCTTGCATTAGAGCTTCTTGCATCACAGAGCAAGGCACAGTACATCTATCTTGTTGACAGCTATGGTTCATTATACCCAGAGCAGATAAGAAGACTTGCTGACAAATACATTAAGATAGCAGAGAAGTATGGAAAGAGCGTTGGTATTCATGCACATAACAACCAGCAGCTTGCATTTGCCAATACAATTGAAGCTTGTTCAATCGGCGTAAGCCTTCTTGATGCAACAGTAAGCGGAATGGGAAGAGGCGCAGGTAACTGCTATTCAGAATTATTGTTAGGTTTCTTAAGAAATCCTAAGTTTAATATTGTTCCGGTTCTTAAGTTTATTGAAAAGCATATGGTTCCACTTAAGGCATCAGGCGTTGTATGGGGATGTGATGTACAGTACATGCTTACTGGTCAGACTAACCAGCATCCAAGAACAGCTATCGCATTTACTAAGGCAGAAAGAAACGATTATGCTAAATATTACACAGAAATTACTGGAGATGAGTAAAATTGTTGACATGGCATTTTTAAGAGCGTAAAATATGCTCAAAATCGTGTAAAACATTTTTTACATCAGTATCTTTAGATGAAAGGAAGTACTAACAATGGAAAAGAAGAATATTGATTGGTCAAGCCTTGGCTTTGGTTACATCAAGACTGACAAGAGATTCGTAGCCAACTATAAAGATGGCGCATGGGATAACGGAACACTTACAGAGGATGACAAGGTTGTCATTAACGAGTGTGCAGGTGTCCTTCAGTATGCACAGACATGTTTTGAAGGTCTTAAGGCTTATACAACAGAGGATGGTCACATTGTTATGTTCCGCCCAGATCTGAATGCAGCAAGAATGAAAGATTCATGTGAGAGACTTGAAATGCCAGTTTACCCAGAAGATAAGTGGGTAGAGGCAGTTGCTAAGACAGTAGAAGCTAATGCAGCATGGGTACCACCTTTTGGTTCAGGTGCTACACTTTATGTCCGTCCATACATGTTCGGAAGTAACCCTGTTATCGGAGTTAAGCCTGCTGATGAATATCAGTTCAGAGTACTTACAACTCCAGTAGGTCCTTACTTCAAGGGCGGTGCTAAGCCTATTACTATCAAAGTTTCAGATTTTGATAGAGCAGCACCACACGGAACAGGACATATCAAGGCTGGACTTAACTATGCAATGAGCTTACATGCTATTATGACAGCACATGAAGAAGGATATGCAGAGAACATGTACCTTGACCCAGCAACAAGAACTAAGGTTGAGGAGACAGGTGGTGCTAACTTCATCTTCATCACTAAAGATGGTAAGTTCGTAACACCAAAGTCTAATTCAATTCTTCCATCAATCACACGCCGTTCATTAATGGTTGTTGCTAAGGAATATCTTGGATTAGAGGTTGAGGAAAGAGAAGTTCTCTTTGATGAAGTTAAGGATTTTGCAGAGTGTGGTCTTTGTGGTACAGCTGCAGTTATCTCACCTGTTGGAAAGATTAACGACCATGGTAAGGAAATCTGCTTCCCAAGCGGAATGGAGAAGATGGGTCCTACAATCCAGAAGCTCTATGATACATTAACAGGTATCCAGATGGGCAAGATTGAAGCTCCTAAGGGATGGATTTACACAATCGCTTAATTGATATTCTTTAAATGTTTATTCGGTCTGGACAAGTGTTCAGACCGATTTTTTAATTTTCTAAAGTGGATTTTACATTAAAAATGTGATAACATACTAATATAACAGACGTTAGTAAAGAGGTGCAGCAGTATGTCAGAAGTCGGAACTAATGAACGTTTATTGCGTTCTGATGTAACATTAGAAGAAAGCAGAAAGATAGAGAGAGTTCTTAGAAGAAACAATATATCATATTTTGAGAAGTGGAATTTCCACACAGGCGTGTTCAAGTTCCTTAATAACAGCAAGAATTCTAAGTGTGATATCTATGTTCATATGGATTCTATGGACAAGGCAAAGGAATTGCTTGCTGATATGTAGAATATATTTATAACAGAATATGTCTAAAATAATGGTCAGAGTGATTTACTCTGGCCTTTTTTTATGCTATAATTTTTTCACTTTGTGTGAAAGGATAGAAATTATGACAAAGAAAAGGATAGCATTGAAAATAGTAAGGAGAGTAGGAATATGTATTCTTACCACAGTGGTTCTGCTTCTTATAGGGCTGTTAGGCGTTGTAAGAATTATGGAATTCGGACCATCAAAGACAGCAAGAAATCTGTTTGTTAATTCAGCAATGGAATCAAGTGCAGGAGGAATACTTGTAACACTATTTTTTTCAGATGAAGAGATAGCCAGAATAAGAGCAATCAATTCCATACAGAAGACAGATGAAGTGACAGATTCTTCGCTTATATCAGATACAACAATTCTTACACAAGAAGAAAAATCAATGATAGAGGTTATTGATATAGAGAAGGATACTTACAGAGGTAAGATGATGATTGTAAGAGACCCATCAAGAGTTATGGTAGGAACAAGCGGAGAATATGGGAAAAGCTGTAAGGGAAAGAAAGTATCAGAGATAGCGGAAAGCTATGGCGCAATAGCTGCGACTAATGCCGGCGGTTTTCGGGATGCAGGAGGAGTAGGAACAGGTGGCGAGCCGGATGGACTTGTTATATCAGAAGGCAGGTTAAAGTGGGGGTCACTGGGAACAACTTATGGAATTATAGGTATAGACAATAATAATGTACTTGTAGTGGGAGATATGACAGCACAGGCGGCACTTGACCGGGGAGTAAGAGATGCCGTAAGTTTCGGGCCGGTGCTTGTTGTTAATGGAGAAGCGGTTGAAGTTAATGGGAGCGGAAGCGGTCTTAATCCAAGAACAGCAATCGGACAGAGAGAAGATGGTTCAATACTGCTTGTAGTAATAGATGGACGCCAGGTAAACAGTCTGGGAGCGTCATATTCAGATGTGATAGAGCTCATGCTTGAGTATGGTGCAGTTAATGCGGCTAATCTTGATGGTGGTTCATCATCACTTATGTATTACAATGGAGAATACATCAACAGTTGTGCATCAATGTATGGACCAAGAGATTTACCGACAACAATAATTGTTAAATAAATGTTTAAAAAGGGGCATGCCGGAGGCTGAGAAAATAATGATTAAAAAGACAATAAAAATCCCGTTATTCTGGAAAATATATATAATAGTTGTCACCATAGTACTGATAGGATTTGTTGTACTGTGGAGCATCCTGTGGACAGCTTTAAAAAAGTATGAGCAGTCACGACCAGAGTATGCTATGGATAAGATAACTGAACAGATACAATTACAGGATACAGGAGATTTCACAAAGTATGTACACACGGGGGAAAACGCTTATGAAGGCAGTGAAGCGTTAGATGAAGCTGTGAGAGAATATATTAAAAATGTATTATGTGAGGGAGCGTGGGCATACACTAAGAAATCTGGTGAGTACACTAATGATAATCCGGTATATCAGTTAAAGAAAGATGGGCAGAAAACAGATATAATAATATATCTTGAGAAAAGAAGTAAAAATGAGTGGACAATTGCGGATGTGTCAGGACTTAGCTGTGAAGGAAAGACCTATGAGATAATAGTTCCGGAGAATTCAGAAGTGACAGTTGATGGTAATAAGCTAGGAAGTGAATATGTAACAGAAACTAAAGATGCAGAAGTACTAAGTAATGTTGCCAAACACATTAATATGCCTAAGACAACAACATATCATATAGAGAATGTATATAAAGAACATGAAATAAAAGCAACAGGTCCTGTGTATAACAGTGAACTGGAGCTTATAAGCAGCACAGATAATGTATATGAATTTGGATTTGAAGCTAACGGCAAGCTGATAGAGGAACAGGAAAGCCGCATAAAAGAGATTACAGAAATTTACGGTAAATATGTAGTTAATTATGAAGGCTTTGCAAAGCTTTCACCATACATACTGCCTGGCTCATATGCATACTCATACCTGTCCAGAATATCAAAGACTAATATATGGTTAGAAGTAAGCAGGGAACCAGCATTCAGTGATATGAAAGTATATAATTACCAGTCATATACAAAAGATTGTTTTTCATGTGAAGTAAGTTTTGATTTACAAGTATCCTATAACAGTGGCAGTTTCAAAGATTACCCTACTCATATGGAGTATATATTCGTAAAAAGAAGCGGCAAGTGGTACATAGCGGATATGGTGATGTTGAAGTAATTGCCAGTAATTTAGGAATTAGTTTATATTTCATAAAAAATCGTTTACAACTGAAGCTCGATTTATTACGAGCTGTGTGGGAGTTAATGCCGTTATATGCATAAGGTCTGTGAGTGAAAGCTCGTTCAAGCGAAGCGCGTTTGCTTTCACTCACAGTAATAAACATTGCAGATGACGGCATTTACTCCCACTAAGCGTAGTAATCCATGAGAGCGTAAGCTGTAGACGATTTTTTTATGGCAAAATGTAAACAGCAATCCCTTTATTCACTATCTTTCGGCAGAGACTGCATATACTGATGCATTGATTCTGCCACTATCTTGCTGTGTGCGACAGCTTCTACTACGGTTCTTGCACCGTTTACAACATCACCTGATGCAAATATACCAGGACGGCTTGTGTGACCAGTCTCGTCTGCGTCAAGAAGTCCCCTTGCAGTAGCCTTAAGACCTGTTGTTGTGTTGACAATACGGTTCTGAGGTCCCTGACTGATAGAGATGATAACACTGTCTGAGTGGTGAAGTGTATCAGTTCCTTCTACATCAGTGAAAGTTCCATCCTCATTCTCAATAATATCCCTGAATATAACACCGTCATCCTTAATCTCAACCGGGCGTTTGTTATATTCAAATGTGATTCCTTCAAGCTGTGCATAGCTGAATTCATATTTGCTTGCAGCAACTTCCTTAGTGATAGAGAAACAGATGACATTGCGAGAGCCCTTTCTCTTGGCAGTTCTTGCAACGTCCATAGCGGCATTACCGGCACCGATAACAATAACAGTTTCACCGAGGTGGTAGCTGTCAGGGTTATTGAGGTAATTGATACCAAAGTGGACATTACCGAAAGTCTCTCCTTTAATATGAAGAGAGTTAGGCTTCCATACGCCAGTACCAATGAATATAGATTTGTAGCCGTCACGGAACAAATCATCAATTCCGATTGCACCACCGATAGTGGTGTTAGGACGAATTTTGATTCCCTTTAAGGCAAGATGTCTGTATTCAATGTCGTCAAGAACAGTCTTAGGAAGTCTGAATTCCGGAATACCGTATCTTAATACGCCGCCAATCTTGTCCTTTCCTTCAAATATAGTAACCTGATATCCGTATCTTGCCAGAATAATTGCAATAGTGATACCGGCAGGACCTGAACCGATGATTGCGACTCTCATGCCGTTAGAAGGCTTAGGACCTTCAGTCATCTGGTTGGCATATGTACTTGAGATATAATTCTCAATAGTAGAAAAATGTACAGGAGCGCCCTTTCTTCCAAGTACACAGTGACCTTCACACTGGTTCTCGTGATTGCAGATGAGACTGCACACGGTAGTAAGCGGGTTGTTCTCGAAAAGCATTTTACCAGCTTCGTTAAGCTTATTCTCTTTAAGTAAACGGATTGCCATAGGAATGTTAGTGTTAATAGGACATCCCTTCTGACACTGAGGTACTTTGCACTGTAAACAGCGGTTCGCCTCATCCATAACATGTAAAGCCATAATATATCCCCCTTTAAAGATGTTATATAGTAGATTGCATGTGTGCGTCCGGTAGGCCGGCTGTCCGGCACCTGTCTGTGGTGCAGGAATTCAGTGTGTCTCGCTTAGCAGGAGTAAAAGCCGCTGTCTGCAGAGTCTATTACATCGCTCAAAAGCAAACGCGCTTCGCTTGGACGAGCTTTTGTGCACTGCACTTATGCGGACAGCGGCTTAACTCCTGCACAGCTCGTCACAATTCATTCCTGCACCACAGACAGGTGCCGGACAGCCGGATACACACGCGCAACTTAACTAACTAAATCATAGCATTTTTTAAGAGGGAATTAAAGGGGAAGTTTGACGAAAGCGTGGCTGAAAGGCGGGCTGTTTTATGGATTTTTTTGGCAAAATATAGTATGATATAATTTAATGAAATTGCATGCTGTCGGGGGCAGCAGGGAAGGAATTATTATGCCAGTTACAGAGTACTTAGAGCGCAATGCAAGAGAATATCCAGACGAGGTTGCATTGGTAGAGCTTAATCCTGATGAGAAGGATACAAGAAGGATGACATGGAAGGAGTTCGGGCTTATTGAGCCTACAACTTATTCTCCATACCGCAGGGAGATTACATGGAGCGTATTTAATGAGAAAGCTAACAGATTCGCCAACATGCTTATCGGCAGAGGAATCAAGAAGGGCGATAAGGTAGCTATTATTATGTATAACTGCCTTGAATGGCTTCCTATATATTTCGGAGTGTTAAAGACAGGTGCGATAGCAGTGCCTTTCAACTTCAGATATGATTCAGACGAAATCTATTACTGTGCAGAGCTTGCAGAAGTAGATGTTATCGTATTTGGGCCACAGTTTATCGGACGAATTGAAGTAAATGCTGAGAGATTATCAAAGGGAAGACTTCTTATCTATGTTGGAGATAACTGTCCAAGCTTTGCAGAAAGCTACCGTGAACTGGTTGCTGACTGTTCAAGTAAAGCACCTGATGTGACTATAACAGAAGACGATTATGGTGCAATATATTTTTCATCAGGAACAACAGGATTTCCTAAGGCAATACTTCATAAGCACAGAAGTCTTACACAGGCTGCCGAGATGGAGCAGAAGCATCATGGAACTGGAAGATATGATACATTTTTATGTATTCCGCCGCTTTACCATACAGGAGCTAAGTTCCACTGGATGGGAAGTCTTGTGGCAGGAAGCAAAGCAGTACTTCTTAAGGGAACTAAGCCTGAGACAATTCTTAAGGCTGTATCAGATGAAGAATGTACAATCGTGTGGCTGTTAGTGCCTTGGGCTCAGGATATATTAGATGCACTCGACAGAGGAGACATCAAGTTATCAGATTACAGACTTGATCAGTGGAGACTTATGCATATAGGTGCACAGCCGGTTCCACCTTCACTTATCAAGAGATGGAAAGAGTACTTCCCTAAGCACCAGTATGATACCAACTATGGACTTTCAGAATCAACAGGTCCGGGCTGCGTACATCTTGGCGTTGAGAATATCAATAAAGTTGGTGCTATCGGAATTCCGGGCTACAGATGGGAATGTAAGATAGTCGATGAAGACGGTAATACAGTAAAACAGGGCGATGTCGGAGAACTCTGCGTTAAAGGACCTGGTGTCATGACATGTTATTACCGCAACGAGGAAGCTACTAAGGAAGTTCTTAAGGATGGCTGGTTATATACAGGTGATATGGCTATGCAGGATGAGGACGGTTTCTACTTCCTTGTAGACAGAAAGAAAGACGTTATCGTAAGTGGTGGAGAAAACATTTATCCGGTTCAGATAGAGGACTTCATCAGAAGATTTAATAAAGTTAAAGATGTAGCTGTTATCGGACTTCCAGACCATAGACTGGGCGAAAAGACAGCGGCTATCATAGAAGTTAAGGACGGAGTTACATGTACTAAGGAAGAGATAGAAGACTTCTGCATGGAGCTTCCAAGATACAAGCGTCCGAAAGAAATTATATTTGCAGATATTCCGCGTAATGCTACAGGAAAGATTGAGAAGCCGAAGCTTCGTAAGATGTACGGCGCAGACAGACTTGTAGAACAGGAAAATAAAGGCTGATAAGAATACATAGAATGGAGATTGTTATGAGAGAATTAATGCTGGGCAATAAGGCAGTTGCAAGAGGAATGTATGAAGCAGGCTGTAAGGTAATATCAAGTTATCCGGGAACACCAAGTACAGAGATAACAGAAGAAGCAGCAAAATACGATGAGATATACTGCGAGTGGGCGCCTAATGAAAAGGTTGCATTAGAGGCAGCACACGGAGCAACACTCGGTGGAGTAAGAGCAGCATGTGCAATGAAGCATGTTGGTTTAAATGTGGCAGCAGACCCGTTATTTACAATATCATATCAGGGACTTAACGCAGGACTTGTAATCTGTGTAGCAGATGACCCGGGAATGCACTCATCACAGAACGAACAGGATTCAAGACATTATGCATTTGCAGCCAAAGTACCTATGCTTGAGCCTGCAGATTCAGAAGAATCAAGGCTTTTCGTTAAGGAAGCATATGAGATATCAGAGAAGTACAATACACCAGTATTTATCAAAATGTGTACAAGAGTTGCACATTCACAGAGTGTTGTATGTCCTGAGGAAAGAGTAGAGCCTGCACAGGTTCCTTATGTAAAAGACCCAACTAAGGTCATGATGACTAAGAATTCAAGAGATGCACATGTAAGAGTTGAGCAGAGAACACTTGACCTTATACAGTATGCAGAGACAAGTGGAATTAACAGAATTGAAGAGTGTGCAGAGGGAAGCCTTGTCAATGGCAAGAAGATTGGTGTAATCACATCTTCAACATCATACCAGTATACTAAGGAAGTATTTGGAGATAAGGTAAGCGTACTTAAGCTTGGAATGGTATATCCACTTCCAGAGAAGCTTATCAAAGATTTTGCAGAGGGCAAGGATGAAATCTATGTAATAGAGGAGCTTGATCCTATCATTGAGAACCACTGCAAGCAGTTAGGAATACAGGTTCATGGTAAGGACACATTTCCAATATGTGGAGAGTTCTCACAGAATCTTATTAAGAAATGTATGGGAATGGAAGAACCAGAATTCACATCAATAGATGCACAGATTCCGGGAAGACCACCTGTTATGTGTGCAGGCTGCCCACACAGAGGAATATTCTACATTCTTCACAAGAAAAAGATTATGGTATATGGAGATATCGGATGTTATACATTGGGCGCAGTTGCACCACTTAATGCAATGGACCTTAATGTCTGCATGGGTGCGTCATGCTCAGGACTTCATGGCTTTAACAAGGCTATGGGAGAAGCTGGTGAGAGCAACAGCGTAGGTGTTATCGGAGATTCAACATTTATGCATTCAGGAATGACTGGAATTACAGATATATCTTACAACATGAGTAATTCAACAGTAATTATTCTTGATAACTCAATCACAGGTATGACAGGACATCAGCAGAATCCTACAACTGGTAAGAACTTAAGAGGCGAGCCGGCAGGCAAGGTTGACCTTGAAGCATTATGCAGGGCTTTAGGCTTTAACAGAGTAAGAGTTGTTGACCCATACGACCTCGCAGCAGTTGAGACAGCAGTGACAGAGGAGCTTGCAGCTAAAGAACCGTCTATAATCATAAGCAGAAGACCATGTGTAATGATTAAGGGAACTGTCCATAAGCCTGCAATAGCAATTAATCAGGACAAATGTAAAGGCTGTAAGGCATGTATGCAGATTGGCTGTCCTGCTATATCATTCAAGGATAAGAAAGCACATATTGACCCAACATTATGTATCGGATGTGAAGTGTGCAAGCAGATGTGCAGATTCGATGCAATAGGAATGTAAGTATAGACAGGTAACTGAAGGGAGATTCAATATGACAAAGAATATTATGATAGTTGGTGTTGGCGGACAGGGAACACTTCTTGCCAGCAAGATGTTAGGATATGTATTATTAAAGCAGGGATATGATGTTAAGGTTTCAGAGGTACACGGAATGAGCCAGAGAGGCGGTTCAGTTGTAACTTATGTAAGATATGGCGAAAAGGTATATTCACCGGTAATCGATAAAGGTGAGGCTGATGTTATCATCTCATTTGAGCAGTTAGAGGCTGCAAGATGGGTTGAATTCTTAAAGAAGGACGGAGTTATCATCACCAATACACAGAAGATGGAGCCAATGCCTGTAATTACAGGGGCAGCAGAGTATCCGGAAGGACTTATCGAGAAGCTTACAGCAGCCGGTGCCAAGGTAGATGCGAAGGATTTCCTTGCACTCGCTGAGGAGGCAGGTTCTTCTAAGGCTGTTAATATAGCACTTATGGGAAGATTCTCAACATACTTCCCTGACATAACAGACGAACAGTGGCAGGATGCCATAGAGAAAAATGTTCCTGCTAAATTCCTTGAGCTTAACAGGAAGGCATTTGAACTGGGAAGAAATGCTTAGATAATACACACAGGGGGAAGGCATTTGACGAGATTTACTATATGTGATGATGAGCCTGGGCATGGCGAATTAATAAGCAGATATATAAAGACTGAATATGCAAAGCATGTTTCAGAGACTGATATAGCAGAAGTTGTGGTATATCAGTCTCCGGAGAAAATGCTTGAGGAAGCAGTAGAAGATACGGATATATTCATACTTGATATTGAGTGTGGAACGGTGAATGGATTTGATATTGCAACGAGGATACATGAACGAAAGAAGGATGCAGGGATAGTATTCTGTACTTCACATGATAATTATGTGTATCAGGCATTTGGTTTCAGACCAATAGGGTTTATAAGAAAAAACAATATGAAAGATGATATTGTGCATACGATGTACAATATCATGAGTTATCTCGGAGAAAAAAAGAAGATACTTGTAATTGAAGATGGTGACATAATAAGGCTTTCGGATGTTGTAGCAGTAAATGTGATAAAACATAATCTTATATTCAAAGGCGAGAATGGTGAGAGAAAAATAAGAGCGAACTTAAGTAAGTATGAAGACAAACTAAAACCATTAGGATTTATTAAAATATCATCAGGAGAGATGGTTAATAAGGATTATGTAAAAGAAAGAAAAAGAGATAATCTTATTATGAAGGATGGTACAAGCTATCACATAAGCAGGAGCAGAGTCGATGAGATAAGGAGAATGTTTATATGATGCATATAATATTTGAAAATGTCATAAATCTGTTTCAGAGTGTGGTTGTGACAGTATTCCTTATGGCTAGTCTTGGATGTAAGGATAAGTATAATAAGAAATGCATAGGCATAATCGGGATAGTTACCACATTCATATATCTTACAGTATCTAATCATATTGCATATTTTGAGAGTGTGGGAATATACATATATATGATTTATTCTCTTATATTCAGCTTTTGGGTATTGGGCGGTACTATTATTGAGAAGCTATTCTATAATGTTATGATGATAGGTTGTCTGGCTGGAAGTGCATTATTAGGTGTTGGTTTAATATCACTGGTTATAAAAAAAGACTTTCTCAATGCTATTCCATTCGGTACAGCTTCTAGATATGTAAGTGGTATACTGGTACAGTTATTACTTATGTTGTTTCTGGGATTCTTTATAAAATTAAAGAAGGTTTTAAAAGAAAAAGATAATAAATATATGTTTACTATGTCAATGATACCAGCAATTTCAGTGGTAATATGCTGTTTTATGATATATCGTTCAGATAAGAGTTATGAAATGAATGTGATATATACATATGTAGCTGTAGTTGGTATAGTAATAGTTAATGTGATTAGTATATTACTGCTTATTATGGAACAGAAATTATATGAACAAAAGATACGGCAGCAGGTTATGCTTAGTGCATATCAGCAGAAAGAGAAAGATATAGAATCAATACTTGATATGCAGAAGCAGAACAGTAAGCAAAGACATGACATTAAGAATGTCCTGATACTTATCAGTGAGCTTATTCAGGATGAGAAGTATTCAAAGGCACTTGAGGTGCTTGATAAATACCGTACAGGCTATAAGAACATTAATGTTACAGAGATTGTAAGTAATAATATTGTACTTAATTATTTGTTGAACAGAAAGATTAACGAGTGTCGCAATAATGGAATAGATATGGGGTGTTATGTACTGGGAGATATTGAGGGTATTGATGATATGGATCTGTATATACTTCTTGAGAATCTGTGTGACAATGCTATTGAAGCGGCAGGACAATGTAATAATTCGACAATAAGGTTACAGATATCGGAGGATAAGGAGAAGCTGTATATAGATATAGGCAATACAACGTCAGGCAATGTATTAAAGAGTAATCCTGATATGAATACAACTAAGAAAGATAAAGATTTGCATGGCTTTGGAATTATGAATATCAGGGATATTATTGATAAATATAATGGAACTATCAATTATGAAGGACAGGGAGATAATTATCTAATCTGCAGATGCATACTGGAAAGAGTTTGTCAATAGCTTTTTTGAAAATAAAAATGTGCAGATTATGCCATATATTACCAAATACGCCAAACTACTTTTTTAAAAAATTAAATCAGCTATAATCAATGTATAAAGTGAAAGGAATTATGTATATGATTCATTCAGTTGCATTGGTTATAGCTGATTTTTTTGTGTCTAAGGATGTGATTACTGAAGAAGAAAGAGAAGTGTGTGCATATGGAGTGGAATTAATAGTAGCAGGAATTATAAGTGTAATACTGGTACTTATTATAGGATTAATAACGGGTAATATATGGTATGCAATTGTATACAACATAATGATGATTGTCATAAGGAGGTATACGGGTGGATATCATGCGGATACGCATCTGGGATGTAATATATGTTATTGTGGAGTTTTTCTAATTTCATTGATTATACTTAGAATCCAGTTGCTTGTTAAAGGAGATGTTCTGACATGGATTATAGCCGCAGCAGGATATCTGATAATCGTACTTAATGCACCACTAGAACATCATAATAAGAGGCTTACTTTTGAACAAAAGCACAAATATATGATTATAAGCACTGTCTTAGGAATATCATCTATGCTGATATCATTTATGTTAAATATTATGGGCATGGTCATAAGATATGGGGAATATACAATCTTATGTCATATAAGCCTGTATATTAATACAATGCTTCTGATAATAGGACTGTTGCTGTTATTAGGCATGCGAAAGGAGGGTAGATTTCATGAAACAGATTCTTAAAGGAATGGCAGAAGCAGCTAAGAAGGTTGCTAAGACTTCTGTTAATTCTGCATCGTTCTTTACAATATATCAGCCGAAAGAGCCTGATATGTTAAAGAAGAAAGAAAAGTAGTAACAGTGTAAGTAATTAATTACACAAAATAACTAAAAGCTGTTGACACTAGACGCGTCAACGGAATATACTTTAAGGAGGAATTTGGTATGAAAAAGGTTTTATCAATAGTTACTTTAATTATGGCGTTAATTATGATTATTCCAACAAATGTGTTTGCTTCGGAGAATGACAATGGAATAATGCTAACTGAATATGATGGTAATGAAAACTTTAATCAAAATTTTACATTATATGACACGCTATGGGGAATTAGACATGAAATTCATATGAATGTATATTTTGAAATTAGTTATGAGTATGAAGAGGATTCATGGTCAAGAATAAAGGATTATACAATACATATTAATAGTTTGGATATTGATGGCAATGGGGTTTCATATAGCGTCGAAGATACTTATTTGGGCATGTCTGCTGTATATAAAATAGTTAAAATCAATGATAGTCAATTGGTTAAAATCGGCATGTCTGTAGATAATTATGGGGATGTGAATGTATATGCGCAGCTTATTTAGAAAAACTAAAAGTTTTACAATGATAGCGTTAAGTATATCAACAATATTATGTGGATGTACAACGGCTAAGGATGCAGACAATCATGTTACGCAGGAGCAGACAATTAATTACACATATAATCATGATTTATATGAAAAATCTGTGAGCAACAGTGCGGCATTTACTGATAACGGATTCATTTTTTTGACAAATGGAATTCTGTATTTTTATGATATGACTGATAATGAAGCAGTTCCGATGTGTCCGGATATGACATGCTCACATAAGGATAGTAAGTGCAAAGCATTTGCAGCAGATAAGATGGATTATGATCCATATGACTTAAATGGTGTATCAGTAAATTGTCTTGGTAATATGGTATGGTATAAGGATAATCATATTTATATGATAAAAAGGGACGAGTCTGGCGATTATCTTATGGAATATGATGAAAAGTTTAATAATGAAAGTAAGGTAGCATGTCTTGCGTCAGACGGAAAGATTGTGGGAATAGCATCTGCGAATACTTCAACGGTGGCTGCCATGCATGAGAATTACCTGTATTATTATTCTGTACAGCCAACGAATGCACAGAATCTTGTTGAGGATGATTACAATACTAAGGTGAGCTGTAACAGAATTGCAATTAATGGTAATTCTAAAGTGGAAGAATTAGGCAGCTTTATATTTCCAATAGATTACGAATTGTTTAATATGGCATGCTGTAAGGTATGCGTCGGAGATAAGTGTGTATATTATATAGCCGGTGGAGATACAAGATATGGTTCAAAGAATACTCCGGTGCAGTACAGAATCTACAGATATGACATCTATAATGGAAAATTTGAGGAAAAGCTTAACATTAATACTGATAATGCAACAGATATACTTGGCAGTCAGACAGGCATAATAAGTAAAGTGACTTATATAACAGCGGATGATAATGATTCGTTATATATTGTTACAGACAATAAGCGGATTATTAAAGTATCAGTTGATGGAAAAACAGAGGAAATATATAACAATCCGGAAGCATTGGAAATATCATCACTAAGATATATTAACGGGGATATATATTTCTATGAGGCTTTACATAATGAAGGGAATATAAAGGCTGTAAATGCGGATAAACAGGTAGTGTGGACATGCAGTTTTGCTGGTGACGGATCAAGCGATGGAACATTTTCCGGCATAGAAATTAAAGGTATTGATAACAATAATATCTATGTAGGAATGCAGCGTAATAATGCAAAAGGATGGAAAAATAATAATATCGAATTTTTTGATAATAAAGTTGAACCATATGTGAATACATATTCTGTCTACGCTATAGATTTATCTGATAAAGATATGCAGGGAAGTACTGCAAAAAAAATATATCAATGGAGTAAATAATAAAATGCCAGTCTTTCGTGAAAACGGTAAGGCTGGCATTATGTAAATTGAGAGGGAACAAGGGGGATGCGAATGGAATTAGTTAAGGTAATATCTTTAAAAAGAATTCTGACAGCAGTTCTCATAATTGTGCTTAATATAGTTTTATTCTGCATTATTAATAACGGACAGTATTCATACAAAATATATGATAATATGCTGAAAGAATATAACAGGGAATTAAATGAGGGAAATATAAGTGATTATCATGGATATATAAGACAATATGAATCAGATAATCCTGATATTACAGATAATGAACAGTATATAGAAGCTAAAACGCTCTTTTCTGAAAAAGTGGAATTTGTCAGAAATTATAAGATTAATATAGAGAATAAGCTGGCGAATATAGACAGATATAAAAATAATGCCATGTATGCACAATCAGGGGAAAGCAGACTGGAATTAATAAAGACACAGAATGATTTGCAGAAGGCATATGATTATGATGTCGATTATAGTAGTGATGTATGGCTGAGAAGTATAGCAGAATATAAATATATGGGATATTTTATTATTGTAATAATGCTTATATTTATCTATGGAATGCAGTCAGACTCGAAAAAATTGCAGTACATTATAAAAAGTGCTCCTAATGGAAGAATGATATTAGAGCTGAAGCGTATAATCGTGCTGCTTATACTGTCTATTGCTGTAGTGCTATTATCGTATACAGCGATTACAATGACTTCATTATTTGTATATAATGACTGGAGTTCAATAAATGGAATGTCTGGGTCGGATTCAGAAATTTATCTTGTTTCTATGGGGATGAGCAGATTGGGATTGGTTTTGACTGTTGCTTTTAAGACAGTGGCAGTTACATTTGCAATGTCAGTATTTTTATATGCTTTAATTAATTTATTTGATAATAAGAATATAGGTCTATCATTTTCTGTAATGATAGTTGGAATAGAACTTCTGCTTGCTAAATTGATTTCAGCAAAAAGCATATTCAGAGGTATTAAATATATTAATATCAGTAATCTTGTAGATAATACAATATGGTTTAAATATGAGAACTGGGGTTACACATATTTTATAAGTGATGTACAGGAGAGCACAGTATGGGTAGGTTTGATAATAATATTATTATCAACGATGATGGCTTTTGCATGTAGTCTCAAAAAGACACAGCGAAAGGCAGGGGTTATCGAGAGGCTTCTTGGGAAAATCAGCCTACAGTTTAACAGGATATTTTCAAATTTTCCTGTTTTTATGAAGGAATTGTGGAAAATTCTGATAAAACGGCGGATGCTGATAGTGTACTGCCTTATGATTGTTATAGTCAGCAGTTATACATTTGCATATAAGCTCAAGTATAATATGGTTGAAAGTACGGTGTATACATTTTGTCAGAATAATAGTGCCTTATCAGAAAGCGGATTATATAGTCTGGAGGAAGAACTCATACAGGAATATCAATTAATGCAGGCAGAGAAAGACAATAATGCACAGATGGTAATACTTAATCATGAAATTAATCTGGTTCATTATGTAAATGAAAAGCATGATGACGGTGTAAATGTTTCTCTTATAAATCAATATGCATATAATAAATTATTTGATGAAAGACAGCGTGATAATAAGGAACTATTGATGTGCATATGTCTTATAACAGCATGCCTGCTTAATGTAGGAGTAATTTCATTTGAAAAGGACGAGAATGTTCTTGCATTGGTAAGGACAGGAAGGAACAGAAAGAGGTGGATAATAAGGAAGCTGCTTATTAATGCAGTGGTTAATACAGTAATGTGTGCAGGTGTATATTGTTACTATTATCATAATGTTACCAAGGTGTTAGATATTCAAAGGTATGATATATTAATTCAAAGCATTCAGGCATTTGCAGATTATCCTTTTAACATATCTGTAAGGGGTTACATAATTGTTAATATAGTGACGGCTATATTAGGAATAAATATATTTGCATCAATTGCTACATATTTGTCGGCAAAAATTAATTACAGAGTGGGCGTGTTAGCGTGTCTGTCCATAAATGTTCTGTATTATATTTATAAAATAGGTGTTAATGTACTGCATTATTATACATTTCCGGGAATTGTAACATATATTGATTTTTATGGTGGAATATCGGTTCTGCAAATATGCATAATAGTTGGAGTGGTGCTTGCCGGAGTGATTCTTAATTCAAAAGTTGTAAAACTTTTTTGATTAATGAAAGATTTGATATATGTTACAAAAAGTGACATAATAATCTTAATAAGATATCCGTGGGAATATCATATAGGGGGATTACATGAGAAGTGCAGCAGTGGGGTTAATTATTATTATGTCGTCGATTATGCTTGTTTCCTGTAAGGGAAAAGCAGGTAAGACAATATTCAAGACACATTTTTAAGAAGAATTCAAGCAAGGGAATACCGCTCATTATAGTTGTGAATACGATTGTTTTATTTTTGGTTATGCGGGGGTGAGGCTGTGTGAATAAGAAAAGGTGTTTTATAATTGCAGCATGTGTAGTTATTGCAGCAGGATTGGCGGCAGTTTTATTAATTAAAAAAGCCGGTAGTAATAAGTCTGTTAATATAGGTGAGTCCGGCAATGAATCTGAGGAACAGAGTTATTGGAGAACGGATTCGCATGGTGTATGTAAGGCAGAATCAGGATATTATTATCTGCAGTATAATGATAATAAGATGCTTACAATGATTAGATATATGGATGGCAATACGCATAAAACGACACCTGTCTGTGCAAAGGCAGAGTGTATGCATGATTCATCAGACTGTAATGCCATGCTGGGAAATGATTATATGTCTACACAGATTCATTATTACAAGGGAAATATATATGTTGTAAGAGTGGATAATGGAATGGCAAAGCTGGTCAAGATTGCTAAGGATGGCAGCAGCAGGGAAGATGTTGCTGAATTGTTCGCTAATAATGGAACTACATCTGTTTCACTTGCATTTCATGATGATTGTGTTTATGCATATGATCATATAGGACATACAGGGGCTGTAGACAGCAATAAGGATGATAAAGAAATTATTGTGAAGGTGGAGTTGTCTACAGGAAAATCAAGTGAAGTGTTTTCTTATCCGGGAGCATATAATGCAATATATGGAGCAAGAAGTTTCGGTGATAAGCTGTTTTTCCAGATATTTAACTGTTCAATTGATGCTAAGACTATGAATGTAGATATGACTTACCAGTTATATTATTATGATTATGCAACGGAAAAAAGCGATAAAGTGTCTGATGAAAATATTTCTGATTATTATGTTGATACGCAGAATAACATGCTCTATTATTTTGTGACAGGTAAAGGACTGTATGCAAGAAAGCTTAATGAAAATACGGCTTCTCTTTTATATAAGGCTGATAGTGATATTATAATTGCATCGTTATCATATGACGGTAGTTATATATACATGTGTAATGGTGGAATAGCGAGTGCGACTAATCTCAGAGAACAGACGGATGAAAAGATATTTGTTCTTAAGACTGATGGAACGCTTATTAATACAATAGAACTTGATAACAGCAAGATGCGCAATCTTTATTTTGGTGACGACAAATATCTGTTTTTTGAGTATGATGGCAGGCTTGTATACATTGATAAGAGTAATATTGCAGGTGATGTGAGTATAGTTCCTGTGGAATAGTTATTAGCATGGATTCTTGTTATGGGTAAGAGGGCGTGATATGAATGAATTTAGAAGGCTTATAAACAGGAAAATTATATTTGTTTTTGCAGCATTTATCATGCTAAATGTAGCTTTTTATGTATATCAGCAGGCAAGAGGCACGGGGCTTAGGAATTTGAACTTTAGTTCAAGGCAGATGCAGTGGCTGGCAGATATTTATAAGGATTATCAGACGGATGAAGCTATGGAAGCTGTAAGGTCAGATATACAGACGATTGAAATGTACAGGCAGGCTGATTCTCTGGCACAGGATACAGAACTGCTTTATGATGGTACATCCGAGGTTTTGAAAAGATATTGTGGATTATCAGAGCATAACCAGAAGTTGTTTTTAGATACGCTTAAAGAACTTGAGATACAGCTTGAATATATAAGTGAATATCCGGAAGATATTAAGATGATACAGGAAAATGCACAGCAGCTTATGTCTTTTTCGATTTTTTCAGATAAGAACAGTTTTACATATAATAATATTATTAAGACTGCAAAGGATTTTTCAAAGGTATCTGAAGTTTCTCTTTATATTGTTGATAACAACAAGGCTGTGGAAGGGCTGGTAAATTATTATTTTTCATTTTATTTATCACTTATCATGATGGTTTTTATAATATATGGTTTATCAGGAGAACGGGATAATGGAATGTGGGAAGTTGTTCATTCGGCTGGGAATGGCAGATTAAGGCTTGCGCTGCACAGACTTATGGTTATAACGGGAAGCGGCGTGATAGTTACAGTAGGTTTGTATTTTTCCACATTTGCAGCATCGTTATTTTTATATGGCGGGGCAGATTCGCTTTCGGCACCGGTTCAGAATATACAGGCATTTAAAAGGTTTGCTATGCCGATGAGCCAGATTGGTTATGTTATGTATGATTACGCTTACAGTACGCTGGCTGTAATTGTGCTTAGTATGGTTTTATGGGCTGTGTTTGTGCTTAACAGGAAACGCAGCCATGCAATTATAATGACTGTTTTATTTGCAGGACTTGAAGTGTTTATGTATTTCAGAATAGACATTCACAGTGTATACAGCGCATTTAAACAGTTTAATATTGTACGGCTTATGAGAGTTAATGAGATTATAAGTACATATGCTAATCGTGGAAAGGGCAGCTTTGTTATATCTGAATCGGCAATTATGTTCTGTGTTCTTATTGTTATATTATGTATCGCAGCTGTGGCTGCAGTGTCGGGAACTGTGGTAATGCGTCCACAACAGAAAAGGTCGGTATTTACAAAGGTTCTGGATAAGATATATGAAGGATATCAGCACATTTTTTCTAAGATGCCGGCTGTGGTTAAAGAATTACATAAACTGTTAATTACAAGCAGGGGCATTACGGTTATACTGGTGCTTCTGGCGATTGTTATTTATTTTGTTGGCTACGGCAGGATGACTTTTTCAGACAGTATGAAACAGTGTGACAGGATATATCTGGAGAGTGGTGGTGCAGATTATTCACAGATAGAGGAACTTGTTAATGGGCGGAAAAATGATTATGTAAATGCTGTAGAGAAAGCGGCTGAGGCTGCCGCGAAATATGAGGCGGAGAGCTTGAGCCAGAGGAACTTTCTAAGATTAATGCAGAGGTTTATGTATATGCGTCAAGGTGTTCTTCTGTAAGGGAGTTTGAGGAGAAATATCAATATCTTACGGGGCTTGAAGCGGATACTGGCATCCACGGGTATATGATGTCTGACAGGGGATATGAGGAGATTTTCGGCAGGTATTCAAAGGTGCGTGAAATGGTGCTTCTTATAGCACTTCTGGTTGCTGTTGTGATGATTGTATCTGAAAATATTGGAATTGAAAACAGAACAGGAACTAAATATATAGTTAATGCAGCGGGCGGAAGAAATGAAGTCAGGGTTAAGAGAATAGTGGCTTCTTTATTGTTAAGTATTGTTCTTTTTGCCATTGTGTATGGGACGGATATGTTTTTCCTTAGCAGTTATTATGGAATGCCATATATTCAGGCTCCGCTTATGAGTCTTATGTTTATGCGGGGATGCGGTCTTGATATTACTATTGGGACATTTATTATAATCCGTTTAATTGTAAGGCTGGCAATAATGCTTATGGTATACGCAGTTACATATGTTTTATGCAGCTTTCTGCAGGGGATACGAGCAAGGGCGGTATCGATGCTCATAATTATAGCGGTAATTGTTTTTGTAGCTGTTATGGGAAATATAAGTATGTGGTAGAAAAATGATGAGACCCCCAAAAGTCTAACTTTTGGGGGCCGGTACATCTGCTTTATTATATATTAGCGTTCATCACCGAATATTACATGTCTTACTGGTGTAAGTGCATATAAAAGTATCATTCCGATAATTCCGCATACGATTATCTCGCCAGCACCAACTGTAACGAAGAACATTGCAAATATGCCCTCTGAGCCATAAGCAAATTTAAGTACGAATGGCACGATGATTGTGTTAGCAACAATTGGTGGAACTGGGGCAAGCCACTTATGCTTTCTTAACAGGTATGTTCCGATTGCACCGATAAGTGTTGCAATACTTCCAAATACTACATCCCATACGATTGCACCACCAAGGATGTTAGCAATTATACATCCAACGAATAATCCTGGGATTGCTGCAGGTGTAAAGTAAGGCAGTATTGTAAGTGCCTCTGCGATTCGAAACTGGACTGGTCCAAAACTGATGTAGTTAAAGATTACTACAAGTACTACATAGATTGCTGCAATTACAGCGGCTTGTGTGATGAATTTCACACTCATTCCTTTTTTCTTCATATTCAATTATCTCCTTTAGTTTTGTTTTGCGTGTGGAAGGTCTCGAACACACGATATGCTGTATATTAACACAGCCTGTGTAGTTTAGCAGATTATCATGCGATTGGCAAGTACAAATATATATTATCATATGTCCATGTAAGCTGGATGTAAGTTTCATGTTGTATAATTATGGTAAATAAAGAAACACATTTTTAATAAGATGCATTGGAAAAGGAGGGCAGGATTTATGGATGATAAAAATGTTGTTAAGAAAAGGGTGACTCTTATTATTGCATTTGCAGTATTTCTGCTTGCAGTCATTGTTATTATAGTGCTTATTAAACCAGTGATTTTCAAGGTTAAGGATAATAACAGGGCAGAGGTTTCGGAGCAGACACAGAAGGAGGCTGAAGAGTATCTTAAGGTATATTACCGTAGTCTTGTGATTGATAAGTGCGAAATGAGTGTAGAGGAGTATGAACCTGAGACAAATTCTGAATATATCAGTTATGTAAAGGCGGGAGATGAGGCGTATTCATATGCATCTTACGTATTCTATGGTACAATGGATACACCAGATGCGAAAGGAGACAGCGTCATAATCTATATGTCGAACAGTGTGAAGTCGCCATATTACTCAATTAATGGCAATGACAAGTGGAATATGTCAATTGTTCAGAATAAGCCAGACGGCGCAAAGACTTGGAATTATGCGTTTACAGAGAGGTAATGCTTAAGATTATAGGAATATATTTATTGATTATTAATGTAGTAACATTTGCTTTGTATGGAATTGATAAGTGGAAAGCGATACACAACAAATGGCGCATAAGGGAGGCAACTCTTCTTATTACAGCGCTAATCGGCGGTTCGCTTGGAGCTTTTATTGCAATGCAGATGTTCAGACATAAGACAAAAAAGTGGTATTTTAAGTATACGGTTCCTGCGATGCTGGTTGTGCATGTCGCTTTAATGGTTTTATTAGTAGTGAAAATGTAGTGTATCGTAAGGCGCAGGCTTGAATGCGGGGCTTGCGTCTATGGGAAAATATGATTCATAATGTCATTTTTTATATGATTCACGCAGGTTGTTTAGAAATTGGCAGCCTGCGTGAATTTTGTATCCGCAAAAGAGTATGGGACTATAAATTAAGGAGCGTAACCGCATTTTTACCAAGTATTGCATCGGTATCTTTTTCTGAAAATCCACATTCCTTTATAAGTTCCACAGCGTCTTTCTGGTCGTCCCAAGGGCTGTCAGAGCCGAATAATATGTGGTCGGCGCCATGGGTGAGAACCATTTTCTTAAATTTTTCTATTGGAAGGCTCGCATTGTGGTTGAGTTTTTTGATGCATGATGATGTATCCAGGTATACATTTTTCATGTAATCTTCTTCTAATATGCCGGCGACTTCGTTCCATTGTCCCCAGCCACCCATGTGTGCGAGTACGAGTTTTTCAGGCTTTACTTCCTGAATCATTGTGGCAAGTCTGTCTACGCTTGACTCGTCGCAGCCTGGAAAACTCACATCGAAGCCAGCATGTATAAGTATTATAAGTCCGAGCGATGACGCATATTCGATAAGTCTTAATGATTGCATATCATCTATATTGGTTTTCTGGAACACGGGGTGCAGCTTGATTCCCTTGAAGCCTTTGTTGGAAAGCCAGTTCAGTATTTCTCTAAAATTCTCACAAGCTGGGTGTATTGCCCCAAATGAAATCAGCCCGGTTGTCTTACTTGTTTCATTAGTCTTTAAAGCAAGTGTATTGATTGTGTCGCACTGATTAGGCTTGGTTGCCACGGGAAGCAGTACGGAGTAATCAATGCCTGCCTTTTTCATGGATTCTTTAAGTGAGTCCACTCTTCCGTCAAGATAGTTATGGATGCCGCCACTGTGGGCTAATGTACCAACAGCCCTGTCAGCGAGTTCATCTGGAAATGTATGTGTATGAAAATCTATTATCATAAAACCTCCATTCTTGCGCTGCTTCTTAGCGCATTTCAAGTTTGAGCGAAGCACAAATCGTGTGTGTGAAAAATTACATTTTTCACACCTGCCTCCTTTTGCGGGTGGAGCTGTCCGCTGATATATATATGATATCCATTCAGCTTCAGAGTATGCAAAATTGCCATAAACATATTGGCATTGCTTAATTATGTATATATTTGTGTCTGAAAATCAAGTGTTTTTTGAGAGGATGTTCTAACTCCAAGGTGGAGGGTGGCAAATTGGACGTTAGAGTGGTGAGAAGGCAGGATGAAGTCCAAAAGGAGAGCGAGAGTATGGCGGATTGGACGCTGAAGTGGTGGGAAGGCAGTAAATAGGCAGGAGGAAGTCCAAAAGGGAGGCCGAAGCGCGGAGAATTGGACGTTGAAGCAAGGCGGCAAAATGAAAGGAGTTAAACTATGGAAATATTATATAAAGTTCATAACAATTTATATGTT
>NZ_QSEU01000017.1:0-78886 GCF_003466705.1 Eubacterium sp. AM46-8 | reverse complement strand
TTATCCCCCTTTAGTTTTCTTTTATAGCTTCCTGTAAGGCAGATACTGCACATTATATGCGTATTTCTAATACTTTCTACTCTATCACATACTCATACATTCTAAACTGCCTGTTTCCAACTACCTCATAAAATATGTTTTCAGTACTTATATATATCGCACTGCAAGAGCATGGATTATCCATACATTATTATCTCTTTCATTTACTTTCCACGCTACCCTTTTATACTCTTTATTAGAATTACTGTTAACTATGGCACACGCCTTAATAATTCCTTCATATACCTCAATCAACCCACCCAATCGCCTAAAAATATTATTATAGTAGACTTTTCAAATTATAGCAGCTCTCTATAACCCATATTTAATTCTAGCACGCGTAAGCTTTCCAAGCAGTCCATCACCAAAAAGAAATGCACACACAGCCGCTCCACCCGCATGCATTGCATCATAAGGTGCTCCGGTTATGT
Organism: Eubacterium sp. AM46-8; assembly: GCF_003466705.1. NCBI lineage: Bacteria > Bacillati > Bacillota > Clostridia > Eubacteriales > Eubacteriaceae > Eubacterium > Eubacterium sp. AM46-8. The sequence continues at coordinate 78,416 of NZ_QSEU01000017.1, read as the reverse complement.
ACAGAAGCTTCAGTGCCTCCCATGATATATTGACACTGCCTGAATCCGTATATGTGCTGTTCATCATCATGGCTGCAATATTCATAATTCCACCATATATAACAAACACACTTATAAATGTAAATATTGTCACTGTGATAAAATTACACGGTATACGGCTTCTCATAAGAAGAACTGCCATAATAATTCCAGCAAGTCCGAAAGCATACACCTCCAGCCAAAAAATGTCTCTCCTGGCTTTGCGGTAAATAAATACGCAATATATCCTACAAGCTCTGACACAACCATACACACAACAGGAACAGCCATAACTGACAGACCTGTTCTTACCTGCTTTCTTACAATCTCTTTCTTATCATCAAAATATCCTACAAGCTCCGGTTTGTAAAATGCAATTCCTGCAAGAACACCAAGCAGCCCCCACGCAGCCATTTCCCACGGGGTCCATACGCCCTGCCCCATAAAAAAATTACATACAAATCTTGACAGTACACCTGTAAGAAAGCCTGTCTGTGGTCCAAATGCAATCCCTGTTATTATGACAAGTGCTGTACCCGCATGAAGCGGTATCGTATACGCACATATTATATTAGCAACAACTGTAAGAGCTGACATAACTGCAATCATCACAACATGCCTTGCCTTCGGCTTCCTCTTTTCAAATGCAAAGAAAGGAATGGCAATTGCAACAGCCAGTATAATAATGCTTATAAGCATGTAATTAACACTCATTATCTATTATCCTCTAAACATCTGTGAATCGCTTCAACAGCTTCATCACATGTTACACAATCTTTGAAAAAATCGGACATAATCCTGTTAGTATCTGTTGTGAAAAATATATTGCCTGCAAAGAAGCTGTGTGAATCTGTGTAACTTTCTATGTTTCTGTCAAATATTAATCCACATTTGTCGGCAAATAATGCACAGAATTCCACATCGTGTGAAACTATCACAATAGTTTTCCCCATATTCTTTAATTCTTCCAGCCATTCACCCATCTTTTTACAGAAGAACGGGTCAATTCCTTTAGTTGGCTCATCAAGCAGAATAATATCCGGTTCATACAGCAGAATCTTTGCAAATGCAAGCCTCTGCTGCTGCCCTCCACTCAAATCATACGGATGCTGCTTTCTCACCCTTAGAAGTTCCGTCCGCTCCAGCATATTCTCAACAAATTCAATTCTCTGTTTCCTGTCCATATCCTTAACAGACACATTCCCCTTATCCATGACTGCCGATGCAAGCTCTTCCTCAACACTTATCTGACTAAGCAGTGCCATTGGATTCTGCGGAAGCACCGCACATCTTCCATTCACCTTCACCTTACCGGATATAGGCTTTTTAATTCCTGACATAAGTCTTAAAAGCGTCGTCTTTCCTGCTCCGTTGCTTCCAAGCAGAGCAGTTATCCTGCCCTTCTCTATATCAAAGCTGATATTTTCAAGTACATTTGCAGAATTCTTAGTGTATCTGAAAAACACATTTTTAACTGAAACCGCTGTATCCCCGGTTTCGTAATGCTTATCCTGTGATACATATGAGCCTCCTTTAATATTAAGACTGGCTATCCATTTCCTGCCCTCTTTAACTGTAAGCGGGCAGTCTGTTTCAAATGTAATATCCTTCTTACACCCCTCATATATCCTTACAGATGAAGGAAGCCCGTAAACAAGCGGATTCTCTGTCTTAACAAGACTTTCTGCTGTCTTTCTAGGAGAACCATTATATATTAGCTTTCCATCCTCAAGCACAAGCACTTTGTCCGCTTTAGAATAGATATCCGCAAGATTGTGTTCAACACACATAATTGTTATTCCAAAATCCTTGTTAAGCTCCAGAACTGTATCTAAGAACTTCTTCTTAGCAAGTGGGTCAAGCTGTGCCGTCGGTTCATCAAGCAATAAAACCTCTGGTCTCATAACCATTATGGAAGCTAGATTAAGAAGCTGTTTCTGTCCGCCAGACAATTCCTCTGTATTCTTATCATACCAGCCCGTAATTCCGAAATATTCAGACATTTCTGCAACCCTACGCCTTATGTCTGCATTCGGCACGCCGAGATTTTCAAGTCCAAATGCCAGTTCATGCCACACCTTATCAGTAACAATCTGGTTGTCAGGATTCTGTCCGACATACCCAATCTTAACTGCAGCTTCTGCCTGACTTAAGCTGCTTATCTGTCTGCCGTAATATTCTGCCTTTCCACTAAGCCTTCCCTCTGGCATCATACTTTTATCAAGCATCTTAAGAAGAGTAGTCTTTCCGCTTCCCGAAGCACCTATAATCAGTGCAGCCTCACCCTTCTTTATATCAAATGTTATATCTTCCAGTACCAGTCCGTCACTTCCTGCATACCCGAAGGAAAGTGATGAAACATTAATAATTGTGTCTGTCATTATGCAATTACCTTTCGTTATATGAACTTCGTCTCTTATACTGCACATTACCAGTTATCTCTATTATCATTGGAATCAATGTCAGTATTACAAATGCTGTAACTGACAGCACTCCTTCAACACCTGATTTCGTAAAATATATTACTGGAAGATAATATACTGCAAGCTTCTTTCCTGCTATCGGAATAACAGCCATCACAAAACATACCAGCATTATAATTATCGTAAAAGTATCCTTTAATGTGAATCTGAATCTGTTAAAGCTTGTCCTTCCTTTAAGTCCATACCCCCTGCTTTCCATAGACATAGAAGTTTCCATTGAGCTTTCAAGTGACCATGTTATAAGAGTTGAAAATTCATTCGCAAAATGTCCGATTTTTTCAAAGATGCCATTCTTATTCTCCACTCCTCGAAGTCCCATCTGCGCGTCATGTATTTGTCTGCCTCTCTTTCTCATAAGCGGTATCATTCTTAATATCATAGAAAATATCATGCCAACAGAAGGAATAAAACTTCCGAACAGATACATCATTTTCTCCGAAGAAAGATAACTGGCTGCAACACTGCACCATTGTATGACTGCAATTAATAAAAGACTTATAACTGCACCGTATATTATATTCTCAAAACATACCATGTTATCGTTAATATAAAACAACGGTGTAACTCCGCTGTGATTAAAAATTGGCTGGATTAACACAGAGAATATAACAACAGGAATTGTTATCATAATATTCTTCTTAATAAAAGAACCACCCTGCATATATATTCCAAGGGCAAGTGAACCTGCATACGAAACCGCCAGTATTACCGGGTTCATTGTGAACATGGTTATCACCAGCACAAGTGTAATGTAGATAAAATTCGTCCACGGATGCATTGCTGCAAATGCTGAATATTTAGTTACTTGTCGCCCAGCTGGCACACGTATATCCATTTTATTACATCTCCATCTTTTACTGTATACTGATTAGCCGCCATCATAGGCAGAACTCCATTAACTCTGTAAGTCCAGCCACTTTGTGGTCCTACATTCTTCTCTGACAGATTATTAATGCTTGATACATACGACTTATCAGAATTAGCAACTATCGGAATTACAGGATCATGCATTGCTGTAACTGCTGCAAGAACATCATATACAGTAAAGCCTTCAACTGCAGTGTATGTTGTAACTTCAAGTATAGTTCCATCATCAGGGATACGTGATGCAATTGACGGATTAACAGTGTCTTTTCTCGCTGTCGCATTATCGCATCTTATCTCTATAGTACAACTGATTACCTTGCCTGCCGGCTGGTATTCTGTGAATTATTCCCTGAATCATCATTTCCCGAATTGTTACTTCCTGAAGTATTATTCCCTGAATTGCTGCTTTCTGAATCATTGCCACCTGATACGGCGTTTCCGTTACTCCTCTCTGATTCTCTACCACCTGAACCGGAATTATTATCTGTAACTGTTATATTATCCGTTGAGCCAGAAGCAGAATTGTCATCTGAAACTGTTCCATCACCTGTTCCATCAAACCTGCCGTTGTCTGTGGCATTTGTATTATCTGTACCGATGGTTTCATTCTGTAATCTATCATTATTATCTGGTCTGGCTGGCTGCGTCTGACCCGAATCTGCCATATTACTGAACTGCTTTCTGTAGGAATCAACAGAACGGATTCTTACATTGGTTATTAAAAATATAACTAAGGCAAGACCTATTAACACAAGACCAATCTTTTTTATATTTCTGTATTTGTTAAACATTCATATTTCTCTTTAATATTTCTTATTGATTTTACTTTGAAATAATAACATATACAGTCAATCTATTCAAACTTTCTTAACAAATATAGTTCTTGTAAAAATCTAACACCAGTATCCTAGTTCTACGCCTTTCTTGTATACACCAATTCCCTTTGAATAATATCCATAACAGTTAAAATGTGTCCAGTCATATCTTAATTGTTCAGATATATTACCTTTCATGAAATTCTCAAGGTCATCAGTTGTTGTATCCAGACCACAATCTGTTAAGCCGTTCTGTATCATATATGTTCTCGTATTAAAAAAATGCTCGCCATATGCTTCTCTTAAGGCTGCTTCCCATGCTGTATCACCGATTCCCACATAATTACCGTCTTCTCCATACTCTCCCTGATTAACATCTACTGAATCAGCCGGATCATCCGTATCTCCGAGTACTATATAATATTTGCATCCAGAATTAAGTATTATATTATCATATTGAAGAATAAGCTGCTGATAATCATTTTCCCAGCCTCCATTACTTCCCATTTCGAGTATCAATATATCTTTGGCACTTCTTTCCTGTGATGCCCTTGTCATTGCCTGTGTTCCGCCTGAAATTGTAACTTTTTCTACGCCTGAAGTTTCTGCTGGTTTTTCTGTTGGCTTCTCCATTGGCTTTTCATCAGATGTTTGTGACTCTGTTTCTTTTATCACTATGTCATGTTCTGTTACTTTATCACTCTCTGCTTTTATATCTGCTCCCTGTCTTGAATATGTATCAGTTTCACTTTCATATATAACAACGCTATAATCTGCCGTATTATCATATGCCGCATATCCCTTTGTAAGTTTTATACTTACGTATCCATCTTCTGCGTTATCAACATCACATAAATAACCATTTATATACATATCTCCCGGATAAGGATCATAATCAAATCCATATCCGCTATAATCATCCGCTTTAAACACATTTCCATCTTCATCTATAATACGTGCTATTGCTGAGTCAGTCTCACTTATTGTAATATCCCTGTCAATATACACTTTAGTTCCACCAGCACGAAAAGTAATATAACTGGAATCTTCTCCTGAACCACCAAGATTATGTGTTGGTATGTTAGTCATATTTTCTATTGTAACAGGTGTAGTCCACCCATATATATCAATGCCATTTACTTTTCCTTCAGTTGCACTTCCGGCTCCTGCCATCATACTATCTCCATAACATGTTATTTCTCTCTTCTGTCCATCATATGGGATAAACTCGTCCGTAAGCTGCCTTGGCGGAAGTTCAAATGCCTCTTCATTTTCTGTTGATATCTCATTTTCAAAAAAATCTTCAACTACTTCCTTGTCTACTACTTCAGCACTCTCTTCCTGCGTTGTATCTTCTTCTGTGGTTTCCTCTTCTGTAGTTTCCTGCACCATCATTGTATGTACAGTTGTTTCTTCCATATTTTTCTTTTTTGCATTCTTATTATGTCTTAATTGCACAGCAATTACCGAAACAGTTATTAATGCTATAACTAAGACTGCAACCACGCTTATAAATATATATTTTCTTCTATCTTTAGTACCTAGTCTTAACATGTCTTTCATATAATTTTCTGCCCTTTCTTTAGTTATATATATTATTATACGAAATGAAGTTTAAATAAGTTTAAAAAAGAAAAACTTCCGCGAAATTATATCACAGAAGTTTTTCTTTGTCTATTTTTTTAATCTTGTTGCATAAACCATGACATCATACATCCGCCATCTGCACCGGCTTCAAGCACTTTCCCAATGTTATCAGGCTTAATTCCTCCAATCGCAAACACTTTTACTGTGGGATTAACAGTATGAGCCGCTCTACACACTTCTTTAAGAAAACTAAGTCCTGCCCCCATCTTCCCCGGCTTGCACTGTGTCTCAAATATCGTTCCAAGCACAATCTGGTCTGCTCCTGCGCGGGTAGCATTCACTGCCTCTTCAATACTGTGGCACGACACGCTCACACAATCAAGCCCCTTTATCACATCAGCCTGTTCATCACACATTTGTTTAAAATGTTCCATTGAAAAATGTACATTTCCACAGCCTGCATACTCTGCTACACTGATATCACTGTGAACAAACATTTTAACAGAAGCTTCCCTGCACATTACCTGTATGTGTCTGGCAAATTCCCTGTAGTCCTGCCTATCCATATCCTTTTCACGAAGTATCATGGCATATGGGTGCAGTGCCACACATTTTTCAAGTTGCATAATGTACTCCTCCATGGTACACTCTGCGCCACCGCTGCCGTTCACCAGATGTCTGTTCGTTATACATATATATTTTCTATACATAAATGTATTCATTCACGACTGGCTGAAGCCCGCCATCCTCCATATCCTTATACATTCTGTCAAATGAACGGTTATCATTGATTTCAAACTGTTCATCTCCGGCATCATCATCTTCTTTTCCTGTATATTTAGATTCATGGTCGCCGATTCCTGTTGAGACACCTGCTGAAACTTTAGTGGCACATATCTTGGTTATACCATTTCTAAACTGCGCACTCTCACGGCTTGAAACTGTAATTCCAACGAATGGCAGAAACAGTCTGTATGCACAGAGGACCTGACAGAGCTGTTTTTCGCCCACATCACGCGGATTAATCTTATCATTGTTGATTATCGGGCGGAGTCTTGGACAGCTTAAGCTCAGCTCGGCATGTGGATATTTACGGTTCAGATAATACACATGAAGCGCCGTTGCAAGTGCGTCTTTCCTGAAATCATCAAGTCCTAACAATGCCGAGAAGCCTGCTCCTCTCATGCCTGCCATAAGCGCCCTCTCCTGTGCATCAAATCTGTACGGCCATACTCTCTTATGTCCTAACAAATGTAATGTCTCATACTTTACAGGATTATAAGTTTCCTGGAATACTGTCACATAATCAACTCCACATTCATGAAGATAGCGGTATTCATCCACATTTACAGGATATATCTCTATGCCGATATTCTTGAAATATTTTCTTGCAATCTTAACTGATTCGCCAATATACTCAACATCTGAATATTTTCTGCTCTCTCCTGTCAGTATCAGGATTTCTTCCATTCCTGTATCTGCAATAACTTTCATCTCATGCTCAATTTCCTCGAATGAAAGTTTCTTTCTATGAATGTTATTGTAGCAGTTGAATCCACAGTATATGCAGTAATTCTGGCAGTAATTAGCTATATAGATAGGTGTAAATATATACACTGTATTGCCAAAATGTTTCTTAGTTTCATTCTCTGCTTTTCTTGCCATCTGCTCTAAGTAAGGTGCTGCGGCTGGTGAAAGCAATGCCTTAAAGTCCTCTATATTGCAGGTATCTTTGCTTAATGCCCTCTCCACATCTGCGGCTGTGTATGAATCATAGTCATACTCATCCATTGCCTTTAAGACTTTATCCTTAATATCTGAATTAATTATTTCCATGTCATCAAGATATTTCATGTAATCTGTTCTGAATGACGGATCCTGCTCTAACTTATGTTTTCTCTCTAACGCAGCCGGTGGAAGCTGGTCACTGTCTATAAAATATACCTGATTTTCCTCGTTCATTATTCTGCCTTCTTTTCTATTATATTCTCATATTTCGTCAAGCAATACTTCCCCGAAGTTATGCTTCCGCTGAAATTATCCCGCCAGTATCTCTTGCAATGCACCTTTGGGATTGCTCTCCACATTTAACGTAAGAATCCTGTCAATGGGTCTGATGCGCTTCCGCCTCTTGCAAGAACTCTTCCCATTCCTGTAAGATATGCGCTTCTTCCTGCCTCTATAGCCTTCTTAAATGCCTCTGCCATAGCCGGAACATTTCCTGCTGTTGCAATTGCTGTATTAGCCATAACCGCAGCCGCTCCCATCTCCATTGCCTCACATGCCTGCGAAGGCTTGCCAATTCCTGCATCCACGATAATTGGCAGATCAATCTCATCAATAAGTATCTGTATAAATGCTTTGGTTGAAAGTCCGTTATTGCTTCCAATCGGTGAGGCAAGCGGCATAACGCAGGCAGCTCCGGCATTCTGTAAATCTCTTGCCACATTCAGATCAGGATACATGTATGGCATTACAACAAATCCTTCCTTAGCAAGTATTTCTGTTGCTTTCACTGTCTCATAGTTATCTGGGAGAAGATACTTTGCATCATGCATAATCTCAATCTTTACAAAATCTCCACATCCCATCTCACGGCTGAGTCTCGCAATTCTTACCGCTTCCTCTGCATTTCTTGCTCCTGAAGTATTAGGAAGAAGAGTTACTCCCTTCGGTATGAAATCAAGAATATTCTCTTTATTCTCTGTATTGGCACGTCTAAGAGCAAGTGTGATAATTTCAGCACCGCCCTGCTCAACTGCCGCCTTAATAAGATTCACATTGTACTTTCCTGAACCTAATATGAATCTGCTGTTGAACTCATGTCCTCCTAATATCAGCTTATCTTCTTTCTTATTCATGTCTTCTTTTCTGGTCATGTCTTCCATCTTTGATATCCTCCTGTTGTCTGTGATTATGTTTAGGCTTTCATATTTTGGACTTCATTGTGTCTTCTCACCGCTTTAACGTCCAATCCGGCGCACTTTGACTTCCTTTTGGGACTTCATCATGCTTTCCCACTGCTTTAACGTCCAATCCTCCTCTCTTTGGCTTCCTTTTTGGACTTCATCCGTGCCTCACTCCGCTTTAAAGTCCAATCTCGCATGACTTGGCTTACCTTTTGGACTTCATCGTGCCTTCTCACCGCTTCAACGTCCAATCCGGCGCACTTTGACTTCCTTTTTGGACTTCATCCGTGCCTCACTCCGCTTTAAAGTCCAATCTGACTCTCTTACTCGTTCCTTTATGTCAGAACTGACCGCCACCGACAAAGTGCAATATTTCAATCACGTCTCCGTCTTCAATACTTACTTTATCAAAATCTTCCCTATGAATTATTTCCATATTCTTCTCAATTACAATACCTACCGGGTCATACCCAGCTTCTGTTACATAAGCAAGAATTGTCTTTCCTGCAACTAGTGCAACATCCTGTTGTTCTCCATTAATCTGTACCATTGTGCCTCCTTTCCTTCTCTCCGCCATTCTTTGCGTTTGAATCTGTGCAAGCACATTTCAGCTTACATGGCTTCTCTTCGCCTTTTTGCGCGAGTAGCTCACACTCCAGAACCTCGTTCTGTCGTTGTCGCGGTGCTCCTCGAGAGCCCATATAAATTTCACAGTTCGTGCAAGCACGACTGTGAAATTTCCATGTCTTCTCTCATCGCTACTCGCGCTTTTTGTAAGCCAAGTCTCTCCGTAGCTTCGCTACTCCCGAGCCTTGATAATTCACAACTCCCGGTCTCCGACCTTCGTTGTTCATTATTGACATTCTCCATATAAGCTGAAATCTGTGCAAGCACATTTCAGCTTGCATGGCTCATTGCTTACAAAAAAGAGGCAGAGCCGCTTTCCAGCTGGCTCTGCCTCTAAAATTCACAATATGAATACGCCGGAAATCTATTATTACCGACGCCTGTTGTATGTTCGCCTGTATGAATCCTGTAAGCTGATTCTCATCAACTCTCTTTACTTCATACCTGCTGGTCTTGAAAAGTGGTGTCCCCAATTCAACGCCTTGATTAATATAACATATCACTGATAATTATTCAACTACCAGCTCTGCATATTGATGTCTGTGAGTTTTACTTCTTTATATTCCTGCCCTATGTATGCATATATCTGTTGTAACTCGTCATCATCAAATTCTGCAGCTTTACCATTATACATAATATTAAGTGTGTAGCTGTCCTCCCCACTATTCTCTGCCTTTATATAGAATTCTGCCGGGCCAAACATAACTTCAAGCTCTCTTACGGCCTCCGCACACAGACTTGCAACATAATTATCATCAACCTCTATATCTTCATGTTCATCATAATTAAATGCCATCTCTGGATTATAGCCTTTTCTGGCTGCTTTCTCGTTCTTTAAAGGAGTAGTCGCTTCGTTTTCAGAACCCGATGTACCTCTTTCAATAGGAACAGCTTTAGCCGTAACAGGTTCAGATTCATCTGACATTCTATCATCCACACCTGTCTGCTTATCGTTCCTGACAGAACATGCACTAAGAACCAGAGCCATCGTGCAGACACATAACACACATAAAACAAAATGCATAGAATATAAGCATACACGCTTCATAACATCACCTCTGCTTATATTCTATGCCAATTTCACAATAAATCAATATTAATTTTCATTCCTCCAGGCCTCAACAACCCCTCCGATAAAGCCGGGGATAAGACCGAAGTATCCTACGAATGTAAACATCCATTCCGTTCCTTTGAATGCAAATATGCTTACAACCGCCCACACTACGAATCCGATTGCACACCATGCAAGAGTGTTAAGCAGAAGGAAAAGATATTCATATCTTTTTTCAGTTAAATGAGTATTCTTACAAATGTTCAGAAGCATTTTCATCGAAGCCTCCCTTCGTATCAAGAGCAAATATTACCCATTCTGCAATGTTAGTTGCATGGTCTCCTATTCTCTCAAAATACTTGGCAACCATAAGCAGGTCAGCAGCCTGTTCACCATTAGCTGAATCTGCCTGTATCATTGCAATCAGGTCGTCTCTTACCTTTTCAAAAAGGTCATCTACTACGTCGTCATACGCGATAACTTTTCTCGCTTTATCCATGTCCTTCTCAACATAGGCCTCAATACTTCTGATTAACATAAGCATTGTCTCAGAAGCCATCTGATTGATATGCTCTAACTTCTTTATGTATGACTGGTTAGAAAGCTTAATAGTTATCTCGCCAATATCTGCTGCCTGGTCTCCGATTCTTTCCATATCAGTAACCATCTTTAAGGCTGCTGTTATAGTTCTTAAATCCCTGGCAACCGGCTGCTGCTGGATAAGAAGATTAAAGCAGATGTTCTCAATAGTCTTCTGCTCCCTGTCAATCTCCTCGTCCTGAATCATAACCTTTTTAGCAAGCTCTGCATCCTGTCTTACAAGGGCATCAACTGCCTTTCGTATAGAGTCCTCAATTGCAGAGCCCATCTTCATCATTTCTTTATTAAGTCTGTCAAGCTGTTCGTCAAATTTACTTCTCATCATCCAAACCTTCCTGTGATATAATCTTCTGTTCTCTTATCCTGAGGATAAGAGAATATCTGTTTAGTATCTCCAAACTCTACCATCTCTCCTACAAGGAAAAATGCTGTCTGATCCGAAACTCTCGTTGCCTGCTGCATGTTATGCGTTACTACGATTACTGTATATTTCTTCTTTAAGTCTTCCATCAGTTCCTCAATCTTGGCTGTAGATATAGGGTCAAGTGCTGATGTAGGCTCGTCCATAAGAAGTACCTCTGGCTGGACTGCAAGTGCTCTTGCGATACAGATTCTTTGCTGCTGTCCACCTGAAAGTCCCATGGCCGATTTTTTCAATCTGTCCTTAACCTCATCAAATATAGCTGCACCACGAAGACTCTCCTCAACTATCTGGTCAAGTCTTTTCTTATCTCTTATTCCGTGAACTCTTGGACCATAAGCAATGTTATCGTATATGCTCATCGGGAAAGGATTAGGCTGCTGGAATACCATTCCTACCTTCTTTCGAAGAATTGTAGTATCAACCGCAGGATCATATATATCCTCACCATCAAGAAGCACCTTGCCATCTATTCTTACGCCGTCAACCAAGTCGTTCATACGGTTTAAGGTCTTTAAAAATGTTGATTTACCGCAGCCAGATGGTCCGATAAATGCTGTTACTGCATTTTCCTGTATATCCATGCTCACATCCTTGAGAGCATGATTCTCACCATAATACAGGTTCAGATTTTCAACTTTAACTTTAATCTTATTGCTCATATATTCCTCCCAAATTAGTGCTTTTCAAGCTTCTTAGCGAGCCTCTTTGTACCAAAATTAATAAGAAGTACAATTACAAGAAGTACAACCGCTATACCGAATGCCACCTCAAATTCACCCTTGCTTGCGCTTAAATAAAGCTGAATTGTAAGTGTTCCGCCCGAGTGAAATATTTTCTCAAGAAATGCATCAAAAGTCTTTGGAAGAAGATGTGCACTTCCCGCTGTAAAAAGCAGTGCTGCCGATTCTCCAATAATTCTTCCTATCGCAAGGATTACTCCGGTTACAATTCCAGGCATTGCTGACGGAAGAAGAATTGTTCTGATTGTGTACCATTTACCTGCACCTAAACCTACCGCTCCTGTTCTGAAACTGTCAGGTACAGTCTTTAACGCTTCCTGTGTATTTCTTGTAACAAGCGGAAGCACCATTAATGTAAGTGTAAGAGAACCTGTCAGAAGTGAATATCCCATGTGACATAACTGTCCGAAGAAAAGCATTCCAAACAAGCCAAATATAATTGATGGAATTCCTGCAAGTGTCTCTGTTGCAAATATTATAACTGTAACAAGCTTTCCCGGTTTGGCGTACTCATTTAAATAAATTGCAGCACCTACACCGATTGGCGTTGTAATTATCATAGTAAGTAATATTATTATCAATGTGTTCAGAATATTACCGGCAATTCCCACAGTTCCGTGAAGAATTGATGTAACACCTGTAAGAAATGCCCAGTTTACACGCCTTGCGCCCTTTGCGAACACATATATAATAATTCCCAAAAGCAGGAGAACTGAAAATGCTGCACATACATATATTGCTGTATAAACTGCTATTTCTTCCGGATGTCTTTTCTTGGCTTTAAGATTATCCATTTGCTTTCTCCCCTTTCTTCTGCATAAATGTAATTATCAGGTTAATAATCATTATGAAAATGTAAAGAACAAGTCCTACTGTGAAAAGAACCTGTCTGTGTACTCCATCTGCGTAACTCATCTCACTTACAATCTGTGTTGTAAGAAATCTTACTGAGTTAAATGGAAGCGGAAGATTTACTGAACCACCGGCTACCAGATTAATAGCCATTGCCTCACCTAAGGCTCTTCCTATACCTAATACGATGCCTGTTATAATCCCTGACTTGGCTGCTGGAACTACAACCTTGAATATTGTCTGTATCTTAGTTGCTCCAAGAGCAAGTGATGTTGCTCTTAAATTCATTGGAACTGCCCTGATTGCTGACGCGCTCATATTGATAACTGTTGGAAGTATCATTATTGCAAGCACCAGCACTGCAGCCAGGAGGTTGGCTCCTCCTGTGTACTGATGTGTTGTGGAATTCGCGAATACATGCTTTTCTAATTTATAAAGGAGGGGGTTTAATAGCATTAATCCGAGAAGTCCGTATATAACAGAAGGAATTGCTGCTAACAGTTCAACTGCCGGCTGAACTACTGCTGCAAGTTTTTTTCCTGCTATCTCTGTCAAAAAAACTGCTGTTAATAATCCAATTGGAACACCGAGAAGAATCGCAAGTGTTGTTCCTGCAATTGATGAAAGAATTATGTATACAATTCCATATGCAGGTGGTGTAGCCGTTGGTGCCCATACTGTTTTAAAGAGCAGATCTGCTATTCCGACACTTTTAAGACTCTCTGTTCCTTTTATGAACATATAGATAGTAATGGAGCAGACTGCCAGGATAGCTACTATTGCACATATAAGGAATATAAACTGTGCCACGCTTTCACTTGCATGCTTTGACTTTTTATTACCCTTTAACGAACTATTTGCCGTTGCCTTAACAGCTTCTGGCGTTTTATTTATTTTGTTCATACCAACATTTATAACCTCATCCATGTCAATCTCTCCATTCAGAATCTATATTAACCGCGGCTTACTCTGGGAGAATTAAGCCTACGCCCTTGATAACCTTCTTGCCTGCGTCAGACTTTACGAAGTTGAACCATGTCTGAACAAGCTCACTCTGTGATGAAACAGAACCCTTAGTAGCCATTACAAATGGTCTTGAAAGTGTATACTTACCAGCCTTAATGTTATCCTCTGTTGCATCTACACCATCAAGCTTTAAAGCTGCAACTGTCTTATCAACTACATCTAATGAAACATATCCGATTGCACCTGGAGTTGCTGCAACCTTGGCAAGTACAGCACCTGTACTGTCAAGTTCCTGTGCATATGCACATTTATTCTTAACTTCAAGAAGTTCCTCAAATGCTCCTCTTGTACCAGAGGCTGCCTCTCTGCCGATTACTACGATAGCTTCGTCTGAACCACCGAGGTCCTTCCAGTTAGTAATCTTACCTGTGTAGATGTCTGTAAGCTGCTGCTTTGTTACATTAGTAACCTTGTTGTTCTTGTCAGTAATCATTGCAATACCATCAATAGCTACGATGTTCTCTTCAATACCTGCTGACTTTTCCTTGTCTGATAAAGCTCTTGAAGCGTTACCGATATCAACTGATCCAGATGTTACTGACTCGATACCTGCGCCTGAACCTGTATATTCTGTTGTTACTGTTACATTAGGATATTCTTCCATGAATGCTTCCATGAGAGCGCCGCACATCTTTTCCATTGATGTACTTCCTGCTAACTGAATCTTTCCTGAAAGCTCCTTAGTTGTGCCTCCGTTTGCTGAGCCACCATCTGCACTTGATGAACCACAGCCTGCTAATGTTGCAAGACCTAATGTTGCTGTTAATGCAACTGTAAGTAACTTTTTAATTCCTTTTCTCATAACTTCCGTTACCTTCCTCTTTTTTATTTGCACGCATTAGCAGAAGATTTTCGTAGGGGCTTGAATCAGTTTCCTGACCGAATGATATGTGAGTCGTCTCAAAAAAGAAAACCCTCTGCATCTGCTTGCAGAGGGTATGTTATCAATGTTATGTAAAATGCATAATCTCACGTTCGTAAAGATTTTGTAAAATGTATGTGATTATCTTAAAGTCTTTCTGAATATTATTATAAAATATGCCGTTCCTATAATAGATGTAAATGCCCACGCACTCGCATACACAAGATAGAGTGACATCAGTGTATGTATACTTGCAAATATTGTACACACCCATATGATTCTGAATACAACAGAACCCATTATAACTATTATTGTAGGTATAACGCTTCTGCCAAGTCCTCTTGCTCCCGCTGCCGCATTATCCATAAATGCGGATATAAAATAAGAGCATCCCATTATTCCAAGTCTTATTGAGCCATAATGCAATACATCCGGATCACTTGTGAACAGGCTAAGAAACTGTGTCCTGAAAACTACAAGCAATGCACCAAGCACTGCTCCTATAAGAAATGAATACATCTGTGTAACAAGATATGCTTTCTTAATCCTGTCACGCTTTCTTGCTCCCAGATTCTGCGCTATAAAGCTTGTACATGCAGTATAGAATGCCGCCATCATATCATACACAATGTTATCAGCATTAGCCGCAGCCGAATTGCCCTCAACAACTACATGGTCAAATGAATTGACTGCTGACTGTATATAGAGATTGGCAACTGCAAAAAGTGAATACTGTACTGCTGCAGGCAAACCAATCTTTAACACTCTCGCTGCTATATGTGAATCTATTCCTATATTTCTCATATAAAGCCCATAATCCTTGCCACAGCCAAACAGGAATTTAAGTATCAGAAATGCTGATATATACTGTGATATTATACTTGCCAGTGCAACACCGACAACCCCAAGCTTACACACTATTACAAAGAACAGATTAAGTATTACATTAATTATCCCCGCTGTAATAAGATACATAAGCGGTCTTTTAGTATCTCCAACTGCACTTAACACGGCATTACCATAATTATACATGGCAAGAGCCGGTGAACCAAGAAGATATATTGTAAGATATATAACTGCGCCATCTATCAGTTCTTTCTTAGTTCCTATAAGATTCAGCACCGATCTTGAAAGGAACAGTCCTGACAAAAGCAGCAGCAGTCCCGCAATCATGCATATTACAATTGAAGTGTGGACTGCCCTCTTTACATTTGCACTATTCTTAGCCCCTACAAACAGCGCGACTACTGCGTTGACACCTCCTGCAAGTCCTAGCAGGATACCGGTTGTCAATGTGATAATTATACTCGTTGAACCTACCGCACCAAGCGCCAGCGGTCCCACAAATTTACCAACTACCGCCACATCGCACAGGTTGAACATAACCTGAAGCACATTTGACAGCATAAGCGGCACTGAATACATTAATATTTTCTTCGGCAGAGAACCTGTCGTCATATCTATTTCATTTGATTTCATAACCTTATCTTAAACCCTTTAAATATTCCTTCTGTTCCGGCGTAATACGATAACTCTCTACAGCCTCTGTATTGACTTTCTGTGTACCCATTCAGAAAGCCTGTGTTCCTGTATATAAGGAATCGCCGCATCCCACTGTTTAGCAAGTGCTGTAGCCATATACCATGCAATCATCATATTTACATAGTACTCCTCTGACTTAACACCTGCAACAAGCTGTATATATTCTTCCTTAAAATCCTCGTCAAGAAACAGGCGCATCATAACGCCCATTCCGTATCTTTTAACATATGTGGTATCTGCTGCAATCCACTTCTTCGCCCTTTCAAGAATATCTTCTTTATTCTTATCAAAACACTTTGGAAGCGGTAAATCACAGGTTGCCCAGTTATCAATATATGGAAGAAACTTCTCGGTTTCACTAATACATTTATCATAATCCTTAATCTGTGCAATCAGCATCATATGAAGATTATTTTCTTCATAATATTTGTGCGGCAGCTCATTCATAAACTGCCCTGCCTCTTCTGTCTTAGAGAATTTCTTTGCAAATGCTCTTAAAACCGGAGTTCTTACTCCTATAACAGCCTCTTTATCTACCCCCGGCATAAGGCTGCTGTGAAAATCCCTGTACGCTATATCCTGTAACTTAAACAGCTCTTCCTGTAAATGTGTCATTATTCCCCTCCTGTGTGAGCTGGCTCATCGCCGCGGGTTGTGCGAGCAGCTCATACTCCAGAACTTCGTTCTGTCGTTGTCGCGGTGCTCCTCGTAAAGCCATACAAAGTTCCCAGTCCGTGCAAGCACGGCTGTAAACTTTCCGTGGCTTCACTCATCGCCTCGGATTGCGCGAGCAGCTCATACTCCAGAACTTCGTTCTGTCGTTGTCGCGGTGCTCCTCGTGAAACCATACAAAGTTTCCAGTCCGTGCAAGCACGGCTGTAATTGTATGGCTTCACTCATCGCTACTCGCGCAAAAAAAGTGGAAGCATCAACTGCCTCCACTTTAGATAGTAGCGAGAGAGGGATTTGAACCCACGACACCACGGGTATGAACCGTGTGCTCTAGCCAACTGAGCTATCTCGCCATAATATTTACTGAATGTCTTAAAAAGAAATGGGGCCTACAGGGCTCGAACCTGTGACCCTCTGCTTGTAAGGCAGATGCTCTCCCAGCTGAGCTAAGACCCCACATTCAGAACAATTCGCTTGATTTCTCTCGCAAACTGCTCTGCTATTATAATATTAAAACTTGATATATGTCAAGCACTTTTTTGACTTTTTTCAAAACTTTTTTCACAAAATTTTAATTAGAACAAATACCTCGTCCACAACAGGAAATTCTTAATCAGCTTCATTCTGCGTTCTCTCTTAGGAGTAAGCTCCACAGGCTGCACATTATATGGATTATCGTATTTGCCATCAGCATTAGCCTTTCTTGCACTATGCTCATACATCTGCATGGCACCGCCAAGCTGTTCATTAATCTCCTTGCTGTCAATAACAAGCATAAGCTCTGTATCAAGATACACACTTCTCATATCAATATTAAATGAACCAACCACCGATATATCATCATCTATAAGAACCGACTTTCCGTGGTATGAATATCCGCCTTCATATTCCCACACTTCAAGCCCTGTGCCAAGCACCTTATCCTTATGCGCATAATAATCTGCTGATCCAAATGGATTGCCATTATTGCCTACCGAATTAGTCATCAGTGACACATTTTCAACAGAATCGCATACCTTCTTTAATCCGTCATACATATACTCATTGCAGATAATATAAGGCGTATGTATCTTAACCTGCGAATCCGCCTGCTCCATGAGCTTAGTAAGCTGATACCACACTACCGGTTTTTTCGCGCCACATTCTATCGGATTACTAAGAAGTGCTATATTGCTGACTTCAACTGTTTCATCTGTGTAATCAGTGTCAGTCAGGTAATCTTTGTTATCTGCATAATAAATGTTGTAATTATCAAGCAGTTCTTTCCTTGCCGCCTTGACCTTTTTATTACCTGCACATTTGTTATTCTTTAAAAATGCCTTGCTCTCCTTATAGTTCCAGACGCTCTCATAATAAGCAAACACATCATTCACAGAACTGGTTTCATCAGGACTTTCGCAGTACACAAGCACATCCCTGTCGTAATTCTTATGTCCCGGATATGCTCCCAGAAAATAGTTAAATGTATTTCTTCCACCAAGTATATAATTAGTCCTGTCGGCTATGACATATTTGTCATGAAGCCTTCCCATTGACTGCCACGGCTTAAAAGGATTGACCTTATTGTATATCTTCACATTCACATTGTCTGATGACGCAAGTGCCTTAAAATCAGGATTGCCCTTCATCTTGGTAAAACCGGATACCCCGTCAACTATAACATTGACCGATACACCTCTGTCTGCAGCATCAATAAGTGCTCCAAGCATCAGCTTTCCGCTGTCATCTGACCTGAAGTCAAATGTTGAGAGTATAATCTCACTCTTTGCATTGCTTATCATCCTTATACGCTCTTTAAGTGCCTCATCATTATCCTCGATAATGCGTGCACGCTCGACACTTGTTCTCTCTTTCCATATGCCCTGTTCATCAAGCTGCTTCGTCTCGTCAGCAGTAAGTTCTGGCTGTCTGTGATAAGTTATTAAAGCACATGATACAATTGCTGCAACTAGCGCAACAAGCAGTATCACTGCTCCAAGAATTATTCTTTTCATAAGCTTTCTCCTGTTGTAAGATTTCAAGATTATTCTCCTTAAATATTATCTCTATCCTTTTATTACCCCGGCTCTCCCGTAAACAAAAAAGATGTGTCATATATTATATATACAACACACCTTTTCGATATCACATTAAATATTTATGAATTATTCTTAAATTATCTTATATAGTTAGTCTTTATCTTATTCTCGCCCTGTGGAAGCTCAATTCCAGCCTTCTTCGCTGCCTCTACTGACTTAACAAGCCATGCAAAATTCTGACCTAAAAGTCTCATTGTCTGCATGCCTTCCTCGTCCTTTACAACTTCATCTGGTGTATTGCCATGTACAATATTCCAGTAGTTAGATGATACAACCGGCATCTGGTTAATCTGGAAATACTTATTCAACACATCAACTGTTGATGTTGTTCCGCCACGGCGGGCAGATGCAATTGAAGAACCACATTTGTAACGAAGCTCGTTACCATATGCACCAAATAATCTGTCGAGAAACATTAATATCTCTCCTGTTGGAGAAGCATAATAAACAGGTGAACCAACAATAAGTCCGTCTGCATCAGTTATCTTAGCGCCAACTTCCTTGACAACTGCGTCAAGCTCGCCCTTAACAACTCTGCTGCCAACTGCAACTATCTCAGTATCAATTCCCTGTGCCTCTAATTCCTTAGCAACGACAGAAAGTGCTGTATATGTACAGCCTGCATCTCTTCTGCTGCCATTAACTAATACAACCTTCATGTTATAACACCTCCAAATTATTAATTAAACATTAATCTCTGCCTTCATGCCAAGCTCTTCCTTATTAGAATCAAGAATAGGCTTGATAATATTAGCAAGATACTCGTCAACCTGTTCCTTAGAACGGCCAACATACTTCATAGGATCAAGCTTTGACTGTAACTCTTCAAGAGTAACACCGAACATTGGCTCTGCTGCAATAAGCTCAAGAAGGTTATTATCAAGACCTTCCTGCTTAACTCTCTTTCCTGCTATCATAGAAAGCTCTCTTATCTTCTCATGGAGTTCCTGTCTGTCTCCGCCTGCCTTAACAGCATCCATCATAATGTTCTCTGTTGCCATGAATGGAAGCTCTGCCATCATATGCTTGATGATAACCTTGTCATATACAACAAGACCATCAACAACATTCAAGTAGAGATCAAGAATTCCATCAACAGCGAGGAAGCCTTCTGGAACTGACATTCTCTTGTTAGCTGAATCATCAAGTGTTCTCTCAAACCACTGTGTAGATGAAACAATAGCAGGGTTAAGTGCATCACTGATAACAAAATCAGCAAGTGAAGCCATACGCTCACTTCTCATAGGATTACGCTTGTAAGCCATAGCTGATGAACCAATCTGTGACTTTTCAAATGGCTCTTCAACTTCCTTGAGGTGCTGTAATAATCTGATATCATTAGAGAACTTGTGTGCGCTCGCAGCAATTCCTGCAAGTACATTAAGTACTCTTGTATCAACCTTTCTTGAATATGTCTGGCCTGAAACTGGAACACATGCGTCAAATCCCATCTTTTCTGCAATCTTTCCGTCAATCTGGCGGATTTTATCCTGATCTCCGTTGAAAAGTTCAAGGAAAGATGCCTGTGTACCTGTTGTACCCTTACAGCCTAAAAGCTTCATTGTAGAGAGTACATAATCAAGGTCTTCAAGGTCCATAACTAATTCATTGAGCCATAATGTAGCTCTCTTACCAACTGTAGTTGGCTGTGCTGGCTGAAAATGTGTGAAAGCCAGTGTAGGCTGTGCCTTATATTTATCTGCGAACTTAGAAAGCTCATCAATAACATTAACAAGCTTCTTACGAACAAGCTTTAAGCCTTCTGTCATAATGATAATATCAGTATTATCACCAACATAGCATGAAGTTGCTCCAAGATGTATGATACCTTTAGCCTTAGGGCACTGAAGTCCGTAAGCATATACATGTGACATAACATCATGTCTTACTTCTTTCTCTCGTCTCTTGGCATCCTCATAGTTAATATCATCCTTGTGAGCCTTCAGCTCATCAATCTGCTCCTGTGTGATAGGAAGTCCAAGTTCATGCTCTGTCTCTGCTAATGCAATCCAGAGTCTTCTCCATGTCTTAAACTTCATGTCAGGAGAGAAAATGTACTGCATTTCCTTGCTTGCGTATCTTTCTGCAAGTGGTGTCTGATATCTGTCGTTCATCTCGTATCCGCCTTTCATATATCAATTCTAAGTATGCAATCATCCAGACCGCATACAAGTTAAGTATATCATAGCAGGCTTGTGTTTGCAATTTATGACTTTATTTTAAATTCTTTATACCGCTTGTGATTCTCTTTAATATTCCTATAAAATAAGATTCCCCCACATGTAATTCCAATTACTGCAATTATTACCCCATTAAATTGATTTCCTGTTCTGTTCCAATTTTCTGATACAAGCAACGGGGTTACTACAGATACATAGTATAAATTGCTAAATCCTATTATATACAATATGTGTGTAATTGTTAAAGCAAAGGATATTATCAGCGAATGCATATAATCAAAAATATCTGAAATCAAAACTATAATAGCTGAAATTGCAACCATTATAATATACTTCCATATCATGATTACAGCTATATATTGTCCTAACGACATTGGAATCTTTATAGCTCCAAACATAGGATAATCCTGTATTAACATTGTATAATCTTTAACGCCATACATATGAGTAACATTTACAATATCAGGTATAAATATAATTCCCCAGACTATTGCCACAACAATACATGTTGAACATGCCTTTATTAATATCCTCTTGCCACGCCCATATGCTGCAGAACGAATTAATGCTGTCACATTCTGCCTTTTATCATCAGACATAATACCATGTAATAAAAAAGCCAGACTCATAACCCCGATTAACGCATATTTGCTTTCATGATCATACAGTCTTTTTCCAAACATATCTTCAACAATATATGGTTTGACAACTGTTCCATTTATATCTTTTTTCTTAAGTTCTTCCAAATTATTAATATTTCTATGTATTTCATCAAGACCAGTCTTATATAAAGCTGCCTGCTTATTTGCTTCATCAAAATCTGCTTTACTGTACTCTCCTGAATCCATGTCAAATGAATTTGAAATATCAATTAACCTGTTGTCCCAGTATTCTTTTTCTTCTTCATATTTATTTACTATGCAATATAATTCTTCCGATAATTGCATTCCTTCTGCTTCATTATAATAGTTTGTTGCAATTATCATATTCTCGTCATATATATACCCTCTTTTTATACCACTGATACTTACAATATATATAACAAATAATACAACTACTATGCCCTTTCTTACCCAGAGTATTTTATATAACTCCATAATAATAAGAGGCATTTGTGCAACGCATTTCTGCCAGATAGTATTAATTCTGGCACTTATATTATCAAATATACTTCTTTTCCTTGATGCCTTAATAATGCAGGATTCCAATATACCAATCGCAGAAAATAAAATTATGCCAATAATACATATAACAATTATATAATATATCCGGTCTGTTATAATTCCACATAATCTAACATTTGCATAATTAGTCAGCGTATGCTCCGGTAAAATCATACTCCATATGTTAATATTCTTAAGGAACACAAATGAACTTTTACTTGAAATCTTTGTATACAGAATATATTCTGTCAAAATCCAATTACTACAATCCCCATTCCTATAGACACATTGCTAAATATACCAGCTATAATCCAAGCCAGTAATCCTGTTAAAAAAAATGCCAACGCAGAAAGCAAAATCATATATAAAACAAAAACAGCTTTAGTATGTGTAAAACTTATTGTTGAATATGCATGCCAGCTCTGTAAAGAATTCCCTAAAAATCCAAGTCCACCATATATGTAAAATGCAACAGAATATACACACATATATACAAACAGAGTACTCAAAATACTTATAACAGCAAGTGTAATAATTCTTTGTACTGAAAGTGCTATTCTTCCATGTCTGGATGCATATATCATATATATCAATCCGTTCTTTCTGTCATCAAAAAAACGAAATGCGCTAATCATAACAGCTATAATAATCAATATATTAATATATGAGCTTGCTGATGTAACTGCTTCTATTGCAGCACTGTTATCCGGATTAACAGATACATTATATAATTTTTTTATATCATATTTCGACTTTAAAATATTAATATGTGCAAATGATGATTTATCCGAATATATGCCTGACCGGAGCATTGTATCTGCCTGCGCAATATATTTATCTAAATCTTCATAATATCCATTAACATATTCAATATTCTGATCATACAGCTTAAGAGCTGCCTTTATTTCATCAGAATTATCTAAATATTCGTCCAGTAATTTTTCCTCATTCAATTCGATAAAATAGTCATAAATTTCTGGAGCTGTTTCCCGATATCTATTTATTTTTTCTTCGTATCTCCCCGCATCATATACTTCTTTATCAGTATCTTTAAGGACTTTCCATTCCGCCATATTCAGTATCATATATACTTTTGCTTTTGCCTTAAAGCTTGCTGTTATTTTATCCATCGTTGCACAATTATTATAATAATCTTTTAGCATTTGATTATAATACATATAAATTGTTTTAGTTGAATAAGTATTGTTATCTATTACTGTTGTATTATTAAATTGATAAAATACAATAATAGAGACAACCGAAACAATCAATATAATTATAGCAAACCTTTTGTCTAACAGTCTTTTAAATTCCACCATACATAATTGCCCCATTATTGCATGAATTTTCCATTATACATTATTTCCCAGTTTTTACTTTCAGAGAGTATTTCGTCCTTTCTCAACATAACCATCAAAAGACTATTTTCATTAACATCTCTTACATCTTCTCCCTTCCCCACAAACTCATCATATGCTGTTTCAGAATCGTTTGTACTCATTATTATATACCTTTCATCACATGCTGTAAGATTAGCATATCCATTATATTCTTTTTGATATATTATCTTTGCATCATTATCAAGGATACATAATTCTCCACTTTGTCCTGAAGATAACGCTCTGTTAATATATATATAATCATCATCGCATTGCAAATCATATGCCATTGTATCTGGCAGGTCATATATCTTTTCTTTTTCCCCTGTTTTTATATTGTATCTGAATAACGCGGCTTCTATATCAAGTTTATCTGAGCTAAGTTCGTCTATATAATATATATATTTTGTGTTTACAGCATAGCCTTTAATACTTGCATACTCATTTCCTTCAATTCTTTTATTGCAATCTCTTGGTGCATATGATTTCATTAGTTCTGTCAGATTCTCCCCCTGTGTACAATATATAGTATATATAAACATATCATTGTTCTCATCATATGAACATGTTTTAATATACAATGTATCTTTTACTGCCTGTATATCACAATCAAAATCTTTTAAATAACTGTTCTGCGCTGCTGATTTTTCATAACTCATAATCTTTTCTGTCTTATTTGTTTTAAGATCTGTCCTGTATAACACAATTTCAATTGTCTGAGATTCTAGTGAAACTGTTCTTTTCCCCCAGCTATACACAGCATTTTTAAATATACACAAATCATTTGTTCCGCCCCCATATGGAACATATTCCGGATTATCATTAATTACACAATATTCCTTTTTGTCATGTCCATTTTCATCAAAGGATATCAGCTTAGTTCCAGATGTATCATCATATGAAATCATATATAGTCTATGCTTATAATAAACAAATCCACCATCATTTTCTCCTCCTGCATCAAAATATGCTTCACACTCAACATTATTATGTTTACAATCTATCTTGCTGCATAACGGCGTAACCGTCTCGGAATTAACATCATAATAATATAATATTTTCCCATAAGCATTCTCGTCTGAATTGCCTGTTTTGTCTTTCGAATCATCCTGATAATATTTAGAATTAATCATATTATCACTCTTAACACTATAATTTCTCGCAAAATAATATCCGTCTTCCGCTACCGCCACCTTATGATTATCTTTTATGTAATACTGAAAATCATTGCTATCATATACAAAATCCGGAAATTTATTTTCATAAGTAACAGTTGTAACTTCCTCTCCAGAATAATTTTTCCCACATGCTGATAAAGCACATGCTGATAATATCATAATCGCCACCAGTGTTTTTCTCATAACTACCCTCCTGTACTTCATACTAATATCACGACGCTTTATTTAATCTATTATTATCATGTTTATTTAATTAAGTCAATATCATATGCTTGAAATGACATATTTCATGTCTGAAATGACATCATATCTCAAAATACACATTTATTTTAATCAAGTAATAAGTTATAATTATAATAATTTTATTTATGGAGATTGGATAATGAATATATTTATATGTGATGATGACAATCTGATCTGCAATCAGATTAAATCTCTATGTGAGAAATACTATATAGAACATAAGATAAATCAGCCTGATATTTATACTTTTCACTCTGGTGAAGACATGCTAGCTTCCAGTATCAGACCTGATATTGTCTATCTAGATATACAGATGTCTGGTATGGACGGCATTACTGTTGGTAATACCCTTCTAAAATCCTATCCAGCAGCAATAATAATTATTGTTACTTCTTTTCCGGAATATCTTGATGATGCTATGCGTTTCCATGTATTCAGATATATTTCAAAGCCTCTTGAAGAAAAACGTTTTATGCGTAATTTCGAAGATGCCATATCTGAATATAACTCTATTGGCGGTCGTATTATCATTAAATGTCAGGGTGCAAACTATACGATATCCGTAAAAGATGTCATTATGGCTGAAGTTAATCCTCATTGCCGCAATGTTACAATCTACACGACTTCTAATAAATATACTACTACCCAGACTCTGGCCGTCATTAAATCAATGCTTCCATCTGGCAGTTTTTATCAATGTCACCGCTGCTATATTGTAAATATGAATTACATTTTGTCCTATACAACAAACAAGATATATTTAGAAAATAATCTCTGTGCAGATATTGCCATGCGTAAATTCAATACTTTCTATCAGAATTACTCAGCATATCTTACAACTATACGATAACTCAGGAGGGAAATACACATGAATCCAATATGCTATTATTTATTCGTATATGTAATAGAAGCTATTATATTATGGCTGTATTGCAACCGCTTATTTGAAGCTAAAAGAAATACATTTTTATCTTTTCTTATCACAATCTGTTTCTTTTTATTACTTATTCCAGTCTCATTTTTAGGAAATGCAGCCATTAATATATTTTTTTCTCTCATTATTTACTTTATCTGTATTGTTTTAAATTATAATGTAAAAATATACCCTGCTGTTTTTCATGCTCTTGCTTTAACAATAATTATGGCACTGTCTGAAGGGCTTATTGCTGCCCTTCCTCACATCAGCATATATTTATACCGCGAAAATAACATTTATAATAGCTCTGGCTTAACATTCGTTATCTTAAGTAAATCTGTCTATCTTCTGGTTTCTCAATTTGCGATCAGAATATTTGACAAACAGACATATTATTTAAAAGATGATAAACCTCAAAAAAGCATTCTAATGCTGTATTTAATTCCAGTTATCTCAACCGTTATCACATTATTACTTGGTTCTATATGTATTAATGCAAATATATCTTATCCCACTAATATTATTATATTTATTTGCTTAACACTCCTTTTGCTAATCAATATCCTGACATTCTATCTGCAACAGGACATTTCAAAGAAAAATGTCGAATATGCAAGATTACAGATTGAACTGCAAAAGGAAAATGATACCGTCGAATATTATAGGTATATTCAGGAAAATAATGAAAAGCAGCATATTCTTATCCATGATATTAAGAATCATCTTAACACAATTAATAATCTTAATGACGGAAATCACACAGAAAAAATATCTCAATATATTAATAATATTCTCGGCAGCGAAGCGTTAAAAAAATCTAAAAGATACTGTAACATTGATATACTCAACATTATTATTTCAAGATATGCCGAAAAATGTAGTAATTGTAATATAAATTTTGAGGCAGATATCCGTTCAAATACTCTCGGATACCTGCCTTCTGAAGATTATACTTCTATATTCTGTAATCTGCTTGATAATGCCATTGAATCTGCAATACATTGCAATGAACCTTACATAGATTGTAATGTATCTCTCATAAGAGGCGGAAATGCTGACCTTATAAGCATTGCTAATTCCTGTGACACCTCTCCGTTAGGCTCTGATGGCAGACTCCACTCTGGAAAGCATAATAACCACCTTCATGGTTATGGTCTTAAAAGTGTAAAACGAATTGCTGATAAATATAATGGTCTGCTCAATTATACTTATTCAGAGGAAAAGCATGAATTCCGCATTGTTGTTATGCTTGAACACCCACAATGAATATTAAAGAGGTTTAATCCTCTTTAATATTCCCCTTCTCAACATTAGGTTTTATAAGCTTCTCATAAGAATATTTCCACAGCTCTTCAGAACCTTCCGCAGTTCTTGCATTTCTCTTTAATATTTGGCTGAGATGCACGCCCTTTTCTGCCCAGCTTTTTCCTTTTGAAGCATCATTTAAAATTACAGGCTGGAAGTTATCCATAGTTCTTGCAAACTTTGCCTCTGGTGTTTCCTGTGCCTCGAATTCCTCCCACAATTCACGCATATATTTCCCCTGATCTTCTGGAAGAATACTGAATATTCTGTCAGCACATTTTAACTCTCTTTCACGCTGTGTCTTCTTAGCATTCTCATCGTAAGCATAAGTATCTCCTGCATCTATCTCTACAAGGTCATGTATAAGAAGCATTGTCATTGTGCGGAGCACATCAATCTTTTCGTTGGCATATTCAGACAAAAGCACAGTCATAATTGCCATATGCCATGCATGCTCAGCGTCATCTTCCTTTCTTGACGCATCCGCCAGATACGTCTGTCTTCCAATGCTCTTTTCCTTATCAATCTCTCTTATAAACTCTATCTGTCTGTCAAGTCTGTCTTTATCCATGTTAACCTCTATTCCTGCGCTGCTTTTCAGCGCATCTTAAGTTTCTGCTAATCCGTCAATTCCAGTGACGCAACCTCGCCAACAACTATAATAGCTGGTGATGGGAAGTCTGCTTCTTTCACCTTTGCTGCAATATCCGAAAGTGTTCCGACAAGCTTTACATATGTACCATCTGTATTCTCACCGTGAATTACCGCAACCGGCGTATCTGACAACTTTCCATATCTCATCAGCTTTTCCGTAATCATGTCTATACTCTTTAATCCCATAAGGAATACAAATGTTTCATCAAGCTTTGCATATGATTTCCACCTGATTTCCTCAACCTCCGGTGACAGATTATCTGCCGTATGTCCGGTAATCACATGAAATCCACGGCTTGCACCCCTGTGTGTCACCGGAATTCCTGCCATTCCGCACAGACCGATACCTGATGTAACCCCCGGAACTTCATGTACAGGTATGCCATGTGCTTTGAGCGCAAGTGCTTCCTCGCCGCCCCTGCCAAACACATACGGGTCTCCGCCTTTCAGTCTCACAATATATTTACCCTCAAGTGCTTTAGCAACAAGCAGTTCATTAATCTCTTCCTGTGCCTTAGAATGTCTGCCGCTTCTCTTACCTGCGTATATCAGCTCACAGCTCTCCGGTGCGAACTCCAGCAGATGCTCATCTATCAGGTCATCATACACTATAACCTCTGCCCGTCTTATCTCATTAAGACCTTTTATTGTGATGAGTTCATATGAGCCGCATCCTGCTCCAACAAGTGCTGCCCCCGGAAGCACTGTCTCACTCCTGTTATCAAGATATTTCTGTAAAAATGCATTTTCTTCCTTGTTGCTGCACACTCTGTCTGCTTTCATGCAGAATTCAGACACTTCTCTTATATATGCAGCTCTTTTTCTGTCATCATCTATCTTTTCTTTAGCAAGTGTCCTGACCTCTGAAAGATAATCTAATATGCTCTCTATATTATCAGATACATTTGCTTCAAAATCTCTTCTTAACTTAGCTGCAACATGCGGACTCTTCCCACCTGTAACAAAGCCTGCAACCATATCACCCTTCTGCACAATTGAAGGAAATATAAAGTCGCACAGTTCCTGGTTATCCACAACATTTACAGGAATACCCTTTTCTTTGCACAATCTTACAGCTTCTTTATCCACTTCTTCCCCAGCCGCCGCGATAACAAAGTCCGCATTTTCAATATCTTGTGGTGTGAATATTCTTCTTTCAACACTTATATTATCGCAAGCCTGCGCCACTGCCTCTATGTCAGAAACTATAGACGGTGCAACAACTTTAATCTTCACGCCAAAGCCCTTCAGCCTGCTTATCTTTCTTGCTGCCACCTTACCGCCACCAATAACAAGGCATTTCTCCCCTTCTATTTCTTTAAAAAACGGAAAATAACTCATCCTGTTCCCCTTTTTCTTGTATTTATTGTCATGATACATGAAACTGTTAATTTCTGTTTGCTTTAGCCTGATTTTCTTTGCTTGTTGTCATGATACCTATAAATAGTCGCATATTCAGCAATTTAGTAGGTAAATTTCGATTGTGACTATTATAATAGTGCTACATTTTTACTAAAAATGCCTACTAAATAACATATTCCATGCTTTTAGTAGGCATCTTGTGTCATATATTCTATTATTCTGCTAAAAAACACCTACCAAATCAGCCCATCTCTCCACGGATATCAATCTTAGGCGGCTCAATTGGATAATTGCCTGTAAAACATGCGTCACAGTAACCTGTCTGTCCACATATCATCTCGCTTAACTTGTCAACCTCAAGATAGCCTAATGAATCTGCTCCGATAATTTCACAGATTTCATCTACAGAATGACCTGATGCAATAAGCTGGTCTTCTGAAGGAATATCTGTTCCAAAATAACATGGGTGAAGGAACGCCGGTGAACTGATTCTCACATGAACTTCCTTAGCACCTGCTGCCTTAAGAAGACTTACAATTCTCGCACTTGTTGTTCCTCGTACAATTGAGTCATCAATCATGACAACTCTCTTGCCTGCAACTGCTTCCTTAAGTACATTCAGCTTAACCTTAACGCTTGACTCTCTCTGTTCCTGCTTAGGTTTGATGAATGTTCGTCCAACGTAGTTATTCTTGATAAATGCATTACCATAAGGAATTCCTGATTCCATTGAGAAACCAAGTGCTGCCGGATTACCTGATTCAGGAACACCAACGACAATATCAGCATCTACAGGGTGAGTCTTTGCTAAGATTCTACCTGCATTAATTCTTGACTCATATACGCCCATTCCGTCAATCTTGCTGTCTGGTCTTGCAAAATATATGTATTCAAATATACATCTTGCTGTATTTTTCTGGCAGAGTGACTTATCAGACTTGATTCCGTCTTTAGTGATAGTAACAACCTCTCCCGGTTCAACATCTCTTACAAACTCTGCACCTACAGTATCGAGTGCACATGTCTCTGATGATAAGAAGTATGCATTATCTCTCTTACCGATACATAATGGCTTGAAACCAAATGGATCCCTTGCTCCAATAAGCTTTCTGGGACTCATTACGATAAGTGAATAAGCACCCTTAATCTTCTTCATCGCATTTAACACAGCTCCCTCAACAGTCGGAACATTAAGTCTTTCTCTTGCGATTAAGTAAGCAATAACCTCTGAATCAATAGTTGTCTGGAAGATAGCTCCTGTATAAGAAAGCTCTTCACGCAGTTCAACCGCATTAAGAAGATTACCGTTATGTGCCATACCAAGAGTTCCCTTAACATAGTTAAGAACAAGTGGCTGCGCATTCTCACGGCTGCTGCTTCCGGCTGTTGAATATCTTACATGTCCGACACCTATATTACCATTAAGCTTTTCAAGCTTTTCAGGATTAAAGACTTCATTAACAAGTCCCATATCCTTGTATGAAAGAACCTTTCCCTTAGGTCCTTCTGTATCACTGACTGCTATACCGCAGCTTTCCTGTCCTCTGTGCTGAAGGGCAAAAAGGCCATAATATATTGTAGATGAAACATCATTGCCATCGAAATCATATACACCAAAAACTCCGCATTCCTCATGAAGTTCATCTTCAGCATAGTGGCTGTCATTAATATCAATCTGATTCATAATTCTCCATTCCTTATCGACTGTGATTATTTGCGGGAAAAATCCTTACCAGTAAGAAGCTTATATGCTTCCTTGTACTTCTCAACTGTCTTCTCGATTACATCATCTGGAAGTAAATAATCACTGTCTGGATTAGCCTTTAACCAGTCTCTTACAAACTGCTTGTCATATGATGGCTGGCTCTTTCCTGCCTCATATCCTTCTAATGGCCAGAATCTTGAGCTGTCTGGTGTAAGCATCTCATCACCGATAACAACTTCACCGTTCTCATCAAGACCAAACTCAAACTTAGTATCTGCAATAATAATACCCTTGCTTAAAGCGTACTCTGCACATTTCTTGTAAAGAGTGATAGTTGCATCCTTAATCTTAGTAGCGTATTCCAGACCTTTTCCTGGGAACTGCTTCTCAAGAACTTCTATACTCTTCTCAAATGAAATATTCTCATCATGGTCGCCAATCTCAGCCTTAGTACTTGGTGTGTAGATTGGCTCAGGAAGTTTCTCTGATTCCTTAAGTCCCTCTGGAAGCTTAATTTCACAGACTGTTCCGTTCTCCTTGTAGCTTGCCCAGCCACTACCTGTTATATATCCTCTTACGATACACTCAACAGGAAGCATTGTAAGCTTCTTGCAAAGCATGCTTCTTCCAATATATTCATCCTTGTGGAAGAACTCTGGCATGTCATTAACATCAACTGAAACCATATGATTAGAAACAACATCCTTAGTATAATCAAACCAGAACTTTGACATCTGTGTAAGAATTGCTCCCTTTTCTGTAACCTTATTCTTTAAAATATGATCAAATGCTGAGATACGGTCTGTAGCAACCATAACAAGCTTGTCATCGCAATCATATACTTCTCTTACTTTTCCTTCATAGAGTAATTCACATTTTCCCATGAGTTCATCCATCCTTTTCTTCTTAATAAAATTATTAGTTAAAAAGTTATCAAACCGTAGTATTTATGCGGTTTAAAAACAAACAAAAATATTATATACCAGCGTCCATTCAAAATCAATAGACTTTATCTTTTGCAATAATGCATTGCGCATTACCTTATTAAAGTGTATTATTAAAAATACAAATATAGTCAGTTTTTAGAAGTGTACTATTCACTCGAATAATAATATTAAGATGGGAGATTTATTATGGCTAATGGAATTGAAAAAAGACGTTTTAAAAGAATGAAAGCAGACCTTACACTTAATGTTTCTTCTCTTTTTAATTAGGACAACATGGAAATTAAGAATCTTGATTCACCTATCAAGGTTATCAATATATCTGAGGGTGGTATAGCATTTGAATCAAAAAGCATGCTTCCTATCAACTTTTATTTTAATGCTGCTCTTAATCTTGGCTCTGAAACAGATACTCTTTACAGTGTTGTCAAGATTATAAGAAGTCAGCCGATTGAGGGCACTGACAATTATCTTTATGGCTGTGAGTTTGTCGGCATGGCACCGATTCTTGGTTATATCTTTGATGAATACGAGGCTGAGATTGAAGCCGGAAAAGAATAAAAAGGACTAAAGGCACCACGCAGTTCTTCTCACTGATTGTCTGATTGGGTCTTATTGTTTCTCACTGCTTTAAAAAATTCTGCTGTAGAAAAGTATTTCCTTAACACCTCAAATAAAGTATGTCATCTTGTTGTATCTTATATTGGGGAATTTTAGCACATTGTTGACAGCAATATTTACTTCTAGTAACATATAGTTATATTATAGTTCGGAAATAAATAGTTCAACATGACAGTATGCACATAAAAAGGAGGTTTTTATATGCACAAAACAAAAAAAGCAGCATTTCTTTCTCTTATAATCTTAATAATAATTATAGCTGCATTATTACTAAGACCTCGCCACATTAAGCTTGACTTATCAGATAACAGCAATATTTCAATTGTAAGAGAAGGAAATGAAATAAGTCTGACATCTGATGAAAAATCACAATTAATTGATATAGTAGAAGATATAACTGTTATGCCATGCTATTTGCGCCTGCATCTGGATGGACTTACAGAATATTATATACCAGCACAGACAATCGTACTAACAGCATTATTGTGCTTGACAATAAAGTCACAATTAACAGAATGAGCTATCATCCTTTCGGAAAGTCTGCATCACTTGTCACAGATTTTCTTGATACTATATATAACAGAAGCCTTGTAACAATCAATATAGACAACGCTGACAGCATTACTGTCATCAACAAATCTAATGGCAAAACTGGCGTTTTTGAAGGTGCAAGACTGAAAGATTTAACAGACGCTTTAGCTTTCACGCCTTCTCACCCAGTTACTTTTCATGATGACAATGATTCTTCTGTTCAGTATGTACTCAACATACAATATAAAGATGGCTCTTCTGAAGAACTGTCTATTGTAAAATGCCCTGCAATTCTTTACAAAAACCAGTATCTGAGTGTTGACTTATATGCATTGGAATTGATTCAGGAAGAAGTTGACAACTAATGCAATATGAGAGCCATTGGCTAAATACGAGCAATTATTAGCTGCCCAAGCAGAAAAGAAAAATTATGACACAATACAAAAAGTTGCATGCCATTCAATCTAATAATGAATCACATGCAACTTTTTAATTGCTCTCATTAAATACCGTATCTATTTAATATTTTCTTTCTATTGTATATTGCATTAAAATATATTTCATGTTATTATGCAATTATGTTAAATATTATATTTAACTGTCTGGCAGGTTTTACATTTCGCCAATAATATCCACAAAACAAGTCACTAAATGAATAGCGGAGGAATTTTATGGGGAATACTGCACCTATTATGGAGGCAACAGGAAAGATTGATTATGGTATGACTAATGATTACATGTTTCGAGCAATACTGCAAAAAAGCAGAAAAACACTGATTGGACTGGCAAGTGCATTGCTGCATCTTAACCCTGAAGATATTAAGGATATTGAAATAACCAATCCTATAATATTAGGGGAAAGCATTAATGCCAAAACATTTATACTTGATGTAAATATTCTGCTTAATAACAGCAGAATGCTTAATCTTGAGATGCAGGTTAATAATCTGCACAACTGGGAAAACAGGTCATTATGTTATTTATGTTCAGATTTCAGCCAGCTTAATAAAGGTGGCGCATACGAAGCTATTAAACCTGTTATCAATATTGGTATTCTTGATTATACTTTATTTGAAGACGCACCGGAATTCTACGCTGAATTTGAACTATTGAATAAGAAAACTCACAGAAGGTATAGTGACAAACTTGGTATCAGTGTGTTAGACTTAACTCAGATACATATGGCGAGTGATGAAGACAAGGCTTATGGAATAGACACATGGGCCACTGTCTTCAAGGCTAAGACATGGGAGGAGTTGCGTATGGCTGTTCAGAGTAATGAATATATGAAAGATGCAGCAGAGACTTTGTATGAGCTTAATAGTGACGAAACAATCCGCCAGCAGTGTGAAGCACGAAGACGGGCTGAGATTGAAGAAAAACATATGCAAGATAAATTGAAGAAACTAGAGGAAGATAAGGAAAATCTCACAAGAGAAAAAACTGAATTACACATAAAATTGCAAAATGAAATATCAGAAACCGAAAAGTGGAAAGCTAAATACGAGCAATTATTATCAGCCCAAGCAAAAAAGAAAAATTAAGTCACAACTCAAAAATCCCAGCAGCACATATATCAGTGCTGCCGGGATTTTTCTATAATATCTCATAAGTTGTCTGTTCGCTTGTAAGACAGTCGCATCCAACACGGTTCTCACTGCTTGTAACAAATGATGAAGCCTTAATGTGTATATCAGTGATTGTCTCAGGCATATCCTTTAACGGCTCTATAACAACTGCTTCCTTAGCTCCGAGGCAGTTAATTCCCTCGAAATTAATATTCTTAAAATAAGGAATATCGTCTTTGTCGATTCCGTTAATTTCTTCATCTCTGTCAAGAGAATTAAGCACATATGACATTGTAAGAATAATTGCCTGTTCCTTAATATCAACCATATTAATATTCTTTATGTTAATATTTTCGATAACGCCACCTCGTCCAAGTGCGCTCTTAATGCGGACTCCGACATCAGTTCCAAGGAAAGTACAATTCTCTACCAGTACATTTTTAATACCACGGCTCATCTCGCTTCCGATAACGAAGCCTCCATGTCCCTCATTAACGAGACAATCATGGATATATACATCCTCACAAGGTCCCTCAATCTGTCTTGCGACGGCATTCTTGCCTGACTTTAAGCAGATTGCATCATCACCTGTTTCAAATGTACAGTTGTGGATATGAACCTTCTTGCATGATTCAACATCAATTCCATCACCGTTCTGCGCATAATACGGATTGCTCACCGTAACATTTCTTACTGTAAGATTCTTACAGAAAAATGGGTGTATATTCCATGCTGGTGAATTCTTAAATGTTACACCATCAAGAAGAATTCTTTTACAGTGACGAGGCTTACCATTACAGGTCTGTAGAAATCATAATATTCGCTTGCTTTCTCAAGAGCATTCTCAGCGTCAAGCTGGATATTATGCTCATTACCTTTAAATGAGCTTTCTGTCGGCATCCATACGCCGCCACCTTTAGTATCAATTATATACTGGCTCTTTTTCATAAGAGCTTCCCACTGTCTATCAGTAATCTTAAACTTTTTTACAGGGCGCCACAGATCACCACTTCCGTCAATAACACCACCACCGGTTATACCGATGTTAATAGCATTTTCAGCCGTGATTGGAGACTTGGCTCTTATACACTCCTGACCTTCATAGTTAGTAATAATAAGTGGATACTGGTCAATATCTTTAGAAAATTTAAGTATTGCGTTCTTCTCAATTCTTAACTCGACATCGCTCTTAATCTCAATCGGTGCAGTAAACCAGATTCCCGCAGGAATCACAACAGTTCCGCCGCCCTTTTCTGAGATATAGCTAATAGCCCTGTTTATAGCATCAGCATTTCTTGATGCATCTTCAATAGTATAACAGTATGGTCTTGCACCATAGTTGTCAACATATACTATTCTGTCAACAAATGACGGGAGTTTTACCTCAAAATCAACTTTTTTCATTCCATATCTCCTTATAGTTTTAAGTTCATATGTTACTTTAATAGCTCCTGTAACAAAGCATTTACCATTCCCGGATTAGCCTTGCCCTGCATTGCCTTCATTGTCTGTCCGACAAGATAGCCGATTGCCTGCTTTTTGCCGCCTTTATAATCAGCAACTGACTGTGGATTATCTGCGATAACCTTCTCAACTGTTGCCCTAAGTGCACCTTCATCATTAACCTGCTTCAAGCCATGCTCCTCAACATATGCGTCAACATCAACATTTTCAGCAAATACATGTTCAAATATCTCCTTAGCTGCTGCGTTGTTGATTTCCTTTTTCTCAACAAGAGTAATAATCTTGGCAAGGCTTTCAGGTGAAAAAGTTAATTCTTCAGCTCTGAATTCTCTTCCAGTCTTAGCTGATTCTTCTTTCATGAGTCGCATTGTCTCGCCCATAATCCAGTTAGAAACCTTCTTTGGCTGATTGCAGATTGCTGTAGCTTCCTCAAAGATTTCTGTGAATTTCTTAGAATCTGTAAGAATCTCTGCATCATATTCAGGAAGTCCGAATTCTTCAATATAACGTGCCTTCTTCTCGTCCTTGAACTCTGGCTGTTTTGCCTTAAGCTCTGCTAAATACTCATCACTGATGTGAATTGGAACAAGGTCCGGGTCTGGGAAATATCTGTAATCCTGTGCATCTTCCTTTGAACGCATAGCATATGAATATTCTTTGTCATCATTCCATCTTCTTGTTTCCTGCACAACCTTCTCGCCTGCTTCAATTAAGTCAATCTGTCTTGCTGTCTCAGCCTTGATTGCTCTTTCAATTGCTGCAAATGAATTGAGGTTCTTAGTTTCTGTTCTTGTTCCGAACTCCTCTGAACCACGCTCTCTTACAGAGAGGTTGACATCAGCTCTCATAGAACCTTCCTGAAGCTTGCAGTCAGAAGCACCAAGATACTGGATTGTTGTTCTTAACTTAGTAAGATAAGCAATAACTTCTTCTGCTGAACGCATGTCTGGTTCAGAAACAATTTCGATAAGAGGCACACCTGAACGGTTATAATCTACATATGACACGCCCTCCCACTCATCATGAACAAGCTTTCCAGCATCCTCTTCCATATGAATCTCGTGGATTCTTATAGTTTTCTCTGTTCCATCTGCTAACTTCACATCAACATGTCCGTTACGGCAGATTGGAAGATAAAGCTGTGAAATCTGATAATTCTGTGGATTATCAGGATAGAAATAATTCTTTCTGTCAAATTTGCAATCCTGTGTAATTGTACAGTTAGTTGCAAGTCCTACTGCTGCTGCATACTCTACAACCTTCTTATTAAGAACAGGAAGCGACCCCGGCATACCTGTGCATACAGGGCAAGTATGTGAGTTAGGTGCTCCACCGAATTCAGTTGAGCATCCGCAGAAAATCTTTGTCTTAGTAGCTAATTCAACATGGACTTCAAGTCCGATTACAACTTCATAATCCTTCATACTTATACCTCCCTCCTATTCAAATCTTCCTCGTGCCTGCTCATAAGCGTAACCTGCACGGATAAGATTATTCTCTTTAAAGCAGTCACCAATGAGCTGTAAGCCGATTGGAAGACCATTCTTGTCCTTGCCGCATGGAACTGAAAGTCCCGGAAGTCCTGCAAGGTTTACTGAGATAGTGTAGATATCTCCAAGATACATTTTTATTGGGTCTGATAATGATGAGCCAAGCTTTGGCGCTGTTGTAGGAGCAACAGGTCCAAGGATTACATCATATTTTGCAAATGCTTCGTCAAATGCTTTCTTAATAAGCGCCTTAACTCTTAATGCCTTAAGATAATAAGCGTCATAATAACCTGAACTTAATACGAAAGAACCGAGCATAATTCTTCTCTTAACCTCTGCACCGAAGCCCTCTGAACGAGTCTTTTTGTACATGTTGTGGAGTCCTTCGTATTCTTTAGTTCTGTATCCGTATTTAACACCATCGAATCTTTCAAGGTTAGAACTTGCCTCTGCTGCTGCAATTGTATAGTAAGTAGGAATTGCGTACTCTACAAGGCTTAAATCAAACTCTTCCACGATTGCTCCCTTGCTCTCAAGAACTTTGGCAGCGTTAAGAACAGCCTCCTTAACCTCAGGGTCAAGACCTTCTCCAAAATAATCTCTTGGAATACCAATTCTCATTCCCTTAACATCATCAACTAATGCATTTGTAAATGAATAATCATCTCTTCCAATTGATGTTGAGTCCTTATCGTCCTTGCCTGCGATAGCTTCCATAATAGTTGCACAGTCAGTTACATCCTTACATAAAGGTCCAATCTGGTCTAATGATGAGCCGTAAGCAATAAGTCCATAACGTGAAACAGTTCCGTAAGTTGGCTTTAAGCTACAACACCACAGTAAGAAGCCGGCTGTCTGATTGAACCACCTGTATCAGAACCAAGTGCTGCAAAGCACTCATTTGCTGCAACTGCCGCAGCAGAGCCACCTGATGAACCACCAGGTACATGCTCAGGATTACGTGGGTTCTTAGTTGCACCAAATGCGCTTGTCTCAGTTGTGGAACCCATCGCAAATTCATCCATGTTAGTCTTTCCGATAATTACTGCTCCTGCATTTTCAAGTCTTACTACTGCATCTGCTGTGTAGGTTGGAACGAAATTACCAAGTATCTTAGATGAGCATGTAGTAAGCATGCCCTCTGTACACATATTATCTTTGATTGCAAATGGTACTCCGGCTAAAGGTCCTGTAAGCTTACCTGCCTTGATATCCTCATCTGCTTTCTTGGCTGCTGCAAGAGCTTTTTCCTTGTCAAATGTGACATAGCAGTTAAGCTCATCTTCAGATTTTTCAATCTGTGCAATAACAGCTTCCATAGCCTCTGTTGCTGTTGTCTCACCCGCTTTAATCTTAGCAGCCAGTTCAACAGCTGTATAATCTAATAAACTCATATGCGTCCTTTCTATGATTCAACAGTTTTAGGTACAATAAATCCTGATTCATTACATTCAGGTGCATTAGCAAGAGTTGCCTCGCTTCCGTCACCATTAGTAACAACGTCTTCTCTCATTACATTATTAACAGGGAACACATGTGACATAGGTTCTACCCCTGTAGTATCAAGCTCACCGAGCTTGTCAATATAATCAAGCATGCTAGCCATATCCTTCTTGGCAGCTTCCTTCTCTTCATCAGAGAGTTCAAGCTTGGCAAGGATACCAACATACTCAATTGTCTCATCACTAATTACATTAGCCATGTGTGCGTCTCCTTTCGTTGTCGTTATATACGCCTGGAGAAATTGGATAAATCATCACAAGACACGCTTTCGCTACTTGTCGCACGCAGCGGTACTAAGCGAAATCAGCCACCTCCGTCTGGAAAGCCAGCTTTTCAGACTCCGCCAGCCGATTTTGCTAAGTGCCGGCGGCTCCAAAGTGTCTTGTTCACGCTTTATCCAATTTCTCCAGGCTCACACATCTACCCCGGAACGAACGCACGACATCGCTTTGCTCGTCGGGGGAGTGAAAACCTCCACTCTTTCTCTTAGGAAAGTTTATGTTAGGTTAGCGGTTGTTGGCACCGAGCAGGCGGCAGGATTTTTTATAAATTCACAAGCAAGGTGCTTTGGAGCCGCCGGCACTTAGTGGATTGGGCGAAAGAGGTTGGGAAGCTTGCTTACCATACCTCTGTTGCACAATCCACTTAGTGTCCGCTGCGAGCGACAAGCAGCGAGAGCGTGCCTGCGGTGAATTTATAAAAATCCTGCAGTCGTCCGTATGCCTCCTAATCCCTAACCTTAATATGAACTTCCCTAAGCTGCTGCTCTGTTACCTCATTTGGTGCTCCGCACATTAAATCCTGTGCTGTTCCGCTCATTGGGAATGGAATTATCTCACGGATATTCTCTTCATTTCTAAGGAGCATAATCATACGGTCAACACCTGGTGCCATACCTGCGTGTGGTGGTGCACCAAACTGGAATGCATTGTATAATGCTCCAAATTTTGCCTTTAATACTTCTTCGTCATATCCGGCTATCTCGAATGCCTTAACCATTATCTGCATGTCATGGTTACGAACTGCACCTGATGATAACTCTACACCGTTGCAGACGATATCGTACTGGTATGCAAGAATATCAAGAGGATCTTTTGTATTAAGTGCCTCAAGTCCTCCCTGTGGCATTGAGAATGGATTATGTGTAAATCCAATCTTCTTAGTTTCAGGATCTCTTTCGAACATTGGGAAGTCGTTAACATAACAGAATCTGTATGCATTTTTCTCAATGAGATCAAGTCTCTCACCAAGTTCGTTTCTGATCTGTCCTGCGAAGTACGCAGCTCTGTCTTCCTTATCAGCGATGAAGAAGATTGTATCTCCTGGCTGAAGTCCTGCAAGGTCTTTGATTTCTCCCTTGAGTTCTTCTGGTATAAACTTATCGATTGGTCCCTTGTAGCTTCCGTCTTCAAGAACCTCAAGGTATCCAAGTCCGCCCATTCCGATTCCTGTAGCGAACTTAAGCAACTTCTCATGCTGTCCCTTTGAAAGCTTTGCGTGTACATTGATTGCTCTTACAGTCTTGTTCTGGAAAGGCTTGAATGTACATTTGTTAAAGAATTCTGAAAGGTCGATAATTCTAAGAGGGTTACGAAGGTCTGGCTTATCTGAACCAAATTCAAGCATTGCCTGCTTATAGCTGATGATTGGATAAGGTGCCTGTGTAACTTCGTATCCTTCTGGTGCGAATTTTGCAAATGTTTCTGTGAGAACCTCTTCACCGATTCTGAACACATCTTCCTGTGTAGCAAAGCTCATCTCGAAATCTAACTGATAGAATTCTCCTGGTGAACGGTCAGCTCTTGCATCCTCATCTCTGAAGCAAGGTGCAATCTGGAAATATTTATCAAAACCAGATACCATAAGTAACTGCTTATACTGCTGTGGTGCCTGTGGAAGAGCATAGAATTTGCCCTTATATTTTCTTGAAGGTACGATATAATCTCTTGCACCCTCTGGTGATGAAGCACAAAGGATAGGTGTCTGGATTTCAAGGAATCCCATGTCTGTCATCTTCTGACGAAGGAATGCGATAACCTTTGATCTGAATATCATGTTATCCTTAACCTTCTGGTTTCTTAAATCAAGATATCTGTACTTAAGACGTACATCCTCTCTTACTTCCTTAGAAGTCTGTACTTCAAATGGAAGCTGCTGGTATACTTGTCCAAGTATTGTAATCTTCCTAGCTTCAAGCTCGATTGTTCCTGAAGGAATCTTAGGATTATAAGTTTCCTCATCTCTCTGCTCCATAATACCCTCGATAGCGATACACTCTTCCTTATGAATACCATCAAGTAATGTTGTATCACGAAGTACTACCTGAAGTACTCCATACATATCTCTTAAATCGATAAATGAAACTCCTCCGTGG
The DNA here is from genome assembly GCF_003466705.1 of Eubacterium sp. AM46-8. NCBI lineage: Bacteria > Bacillati > Bacillota > Clostridia > Eubacteriales > Eubacteriaceae > Eubacterium > Eubacterium sp. AM46-8. Next base: position 36,683 of record NZ_QSEU01000017.1, on the reverse strand, counting down.
TCACGGATGTTCTCAACCCATCCTGCAACCTTTAACTCCTTGCCGATGTAACTTTCATTAACTTCACTTAAGTTAACATCTCTGTACATGTTTGCCATTGCAATCTCCTTTCTTTTCTGGACAAGCAAAATGTTATGTCCTGTCAAATAAAATAATAATGTCTAACATCCTGCTATGCTTTTTCGCGCAAAAAAGCCCCAGGATGTAATATACATCCCGGGGCGAATAAACTGTGTTATCCGCGGTACCACCCGCATTGAAAAGTTCTAAGCTTCTCATCTCATTGCACTTAACGCGTGTAACGGAATGACCTACCCAGCCGTGGCTGCTCAACCATCCAACTCCAGAGCGTTCCTCTTATCAATTCCCTGCGTATGCTTTCAGTCGGTGGCATCGCTTTCCTGTCAGGTTCCATGAAAAGAAGTCTCTTTCATAGTCTTTAAGATATTCATACACATGAATAATATCATAAAGAATATTACTTTTCAAGTACAATATCATGTTCTTTTTATCTGTTTTATATCAATATAATTGCAAAGTATATGTAGTTTGTGAAAACGTTTAGGATTATAATTGATGAAAAGCGACGGAGGCAATATCTCTGCTCCTACATGGCAGTCGAATTTTGCTTCGCAAAACAAGGAGGTATGTATGAACATTTATCTTGCTGGAGACTCTATTGTACAGAATTATACTGAGGAAGAATTTATTGCAGGCTGGGGACAGTTCCTGCCACGCTTCTTTAAGCCTGATGTAAATGTATTTAACTATGCCAAGGGTGGCAGAAGTTCAAGACTTTTTATTAATGAAGGAAGATTTGAAGAGATTGACAGACATATTCAGTCCGGAGACTATCTTTTTATAGAGTTCTGTCATAATGATGACGATTCAAAGGATTACAAATCTATATTTAACCGTCAGACTCCGCTTGGCGTACCAGATGAATCAGGTCGATTTCCTGTTATAGCAGGAGTTAAGATGCCTAAGAATTATATACCATCTGAATATATTGAGGCACTTAATAGCGATGATTCGATAACTGATAAACAGGCTGTTCTTAACAGTGTTCTTGCCATAAACCAGTCTTATCCATATGACACTTACTATCCATACTCAAAAGACGCTTCTATGGGCAGTTACAAATGGTTCATCAAACAGTTTATTGATATGGCAAGAGAGCATGATGCATCTCCTGTATTAGTTACTGCACCTGCAAGAACATTTTTCAATGCTGACGGAACAATTATGGACGCTCCAGGCTGCCACGGTGGCAATAATTTCAGCTATATAAGAGCTATGCGCCAGATTGGTGAAGAAACCGGCACACCTGTACTTGATCTGTTTTCTTATTCAGTTAATCTCTTTGAAAAAATCGGACATGATAATATACATAGATATACCTCTATCAAGAAAGGTATCAATAAAGGAAAATGGCCTGACGATTTCTTAAAAGAACTCGCCAAGCCAGAAACTGTTTCTGAGAATACACATTTTAACAAGGACGGTGCAATGCTTATCACCGAAGGTCTGGTAGAACTGATTCTTAAATCCAAGAACCCCCAGCTTTATGAATTGCAGTCCGCCTTGCTTCATAACGTGATATAAGTATATTACTTATTAATGAATTCCCATGCTTGTTCGGGGCTGTGTACAACAAACTCAGCCCCATTATCCTTTAAGAACTCTTCATCTCTGAATCCCCAGCCAACCATACATACATCCATTCCTGCATTAGCCGCTGTCTGGACATCTACTTCTGAATCCCCGACATATACAGCCTGTGTTCTGTCAACATCAAACTGTCTTAATACTTCATTAACACTGTCCGGATATGGTTTTCTTCTTATGCCTTCTCTCTCTCCAACCGCATAATCAAATAGTCCTGGAAAATAATCCTTACATAATGCCTGTACTCCATAATCAGCCTTGTTAGACACAACCGCTGTGTACACACCGGCATTTCTTATATTCTCAATAAGTTCTTTTATTCCATCATAAGGTCTTGTCTTATCTGCACAGTGCTTCTTATAATGCTCTGTAAATGTTTCATGCACCTTAACTATCATGCTTTCTGGTGTTCCCTGTGGTACTGCTCTTTCCATCAGCTTTCTTATCCCATTGCCAACAAAATGTCTAATTTCTTCAATCGTCCTCTCAGGCATGTCAAATACTGAAAGTGCATAATTAGTACTATCTGCAAGGTCTTCCAATGTATTAAGTATCGTTCCGTCCAAATCAAATATAACGATTTTGTATTTCATATATCCTCCTTGTTATGGCTTCTTTATCCCAGCAGCTCCTCAATTATATCGTAATGCTCATCAATCGCTGCATTAAGTGTCTCAATATCCTTCTTTATAAGGCTATCATATATCATTTCATGTGTCTTTAAAAGTTTCTTTTTCTTAATTCCATCTGCATGCTTTATGACATAATCTATCCATTCGCGGTAGACTTCAACAACAGCTTCCATCAGTGTAATCCACAGGTTGTTGCCTGTATCTGCAATCAGTTCCTCGTGAAATGCTTTATCAATATCAACAAGTGCATCACCTGTTTCTGTCATCATCTGATTAACCATGCTTTCCAGTCGTTCCTGTTGTTCTTTCATAAGACCTGTATGTATTACTGCATTACACACTGACTTTTCCATCATGCGGCGGAATTCGCACACTTCGCGCTTAGTAACAGTTTTTAATGCAATCATCATTAATATTGTCTGCTTTATGGACTGCCCGACATTTTCTGATATATAATTGCCAGAACCCTGACGGCGTTCTATAAGTCCCATTCCATGCATAATACTTAAAGCTTCTCTTGTTGAATTGCGTCCTATCCCAAGAGTTTCTGCAAGTGCACGCTCAGTAGGCAGTCTGCTTCCTATTGTAAGCTCTCCGCTTTTCATAAGCTCATAAATATATTGAATTGCCTTTTTGTATTCCTGCGAAATTTTTTTCTGATTCATGTCAGCTGATTCCAGATTACAACACCCCTGTCTCATTAATATAGGCTTCTATAAGTCTTAATGCACCATCTTCCCCAACCTTTGAAACATCTATGCATATATCGTAATATTCTGCATTTCCCCATTCTTCACCTGTATAATAATTGTGATATGAGCGTCTTCTAAGGTCTGTATCTTCAACTATCTTAGCTGCTTTCTTAGGGCTGACATTGTGCTTCTTTTCTATAAGTTCTACTCTTTTTTCTTTGTTTCCTGTGAGAAATACTGATATAACATCTTCTCTGTGTCTGAATGCATTGTTTCCACATCTGCCGACAACTACGCAATTTTCATTACCGATTATGTCAGCCATAGCCTTGCGTGGAGTTTTTCCATTATCTGATGTATCATCACCTGCCATTGTGTCAGCATACAGCATCATATCAAGTGGCATTTCTCCATAAAAATATGGATATTTTTCATACAGACCTTTCTCTTTTGCCAGCCTACAAACAGCATCCTTATCATAAAATGGTATAAAATATTTCTCTGCCAGTGCTTTTCCTATCTGGTCACCCATACATCCACATTGTCTTGCAATCGTGATTATCATATATACCTCTTTTCTGCGCACGCTTTTTGCGCATAATAGGTTTGTGCCAAGTGCGCGCAGGCACAAACCCCGCATGTGAAAATATTATTTTCACACTATCCTCATAATTTTACATAAATCCAGCAAATAACGATGAAAGTGCAACTGTAAGTATACCTGCAACTGCAATTGAAAGACTGCTCATTGCTCCTTCAATTTCGCCCATCTCCATAGCCTTGGCTGTTCCTATAGCATGTGCGGCAGACCCTAACGCAAGTCCTTTGGCAATTGGCTCTTTTATTCTGAATATTCTACATATAAGCTCACCAAATATATTTCCAAGCACTCCCGTTACAACTATTACCGCAACTGTGATTGTTACATAACCTCCAAGTTCTTCTGATACTCCCATACCAATAGCAGTAGTTATTGACTTTGGAAGAAGTGTAACATATTCAGCATGGCTCAGATTCATAATTTTAGATAACACAAGTACCGTTGTTAAACTTGTAAGCACACCTGATGCTATTCCTACAACAACTGCCTTGTAATTCTTCTTAAGAAGACTCCACTGCTCATACAGCGGAATTGCAAGACATACAGTTGCCGGTGTAAGAAACCAGCTAAGATACCTGGCACCCTGATTATATACATCATAATCAACACCTGATACTGCAAGTACTATTATTGTTATTATTATTGATATAAGCAGTGGATTGAATATTCCAAGCTTAAATTTTTTCTTAAGCACAGAACCAATAAAGTATGATAAAAGACTTAAAGTGACTCCTGCAAAAAGTGATTCTCTGAAAAAATCATTCATTAACATTAACCTCATTTCTTTCTGCTTTGCGTAATTCTCTCTTCCTGTCAGCGTGTATGATTATCTGCGAAACCTGACCTGTAACAGCCATAACCGTTATTATCGCAACAACCGTAACAATAAGCACCGGCACAAGTACCGGCTTTAACACACCCCATGAAGACATCAGTCCTACTCCTGCTGGAATGAACATAACAGGCATTACAACTATAAGAAATTTCCCTGCATCTTTTACCCAGCTAAGCTTTATAAGTCCCGTAATAAGTCCCACAAATAGTATCACCATTCCATATATACTGGCTGGCACGGGAAGCGGAAGCAGATATTTCAACGCCTCCCCGATAAAAGAAATCGCCAGTATAATAAGAAACTGTCTTAATAATTTCATAATAACTCTCCTATCCTGTAACTGCTGTTGTAAATTGGTAGCACCAATTCTTCTTGTTATAATACATTTTCTACTGTAATAAAGCAAGTGGAAAATGCGTCTTTGGGATAATTCTTGGGTAGCGTCCTCATTTTTATGAATGGCTTTTGGACTTTTTTATGTCTTCCCACAATTCTAACGTCCAATCTGCTCGGCTTCGGCTTCCCTTTTGGACTTCATCGTGCCTTCACTCTGCTCTAACGTCCAATCTGCCGGGCTTTAGCTTCCCTTTTGGACTTCATCGTGCCCTCACACAGCTTCAACGTCCAATTCTCCGCGCTTCGGCTTCCCTTTTGGACTTCATCGTGCCTTCACACAGCTTCAACGTCCAATCCTCCAGGCTTTGGCTTCCTTTTTGGACTTCATCATGTCTTCCCGCATCTCTAACGTCCAATCTGCCCGCCTGAATTCTAAATCTACCTAATTCCTACATCCACCTGCACACAAGCCCCATAACACGAAAACTGCCGCATCATTCCTGACACGACAGTTTTACTCACTTATATCCAATTCAAATCTTAAAGCACCGTACGGGAATTGAACCTGCGCTATCAGCCCATTTTACCCTCTTCTTGCCTTAGCTGCCTTAAGCAGATGTTTTGCAAGAACTGATGTTGTTACCGAACCTACTCCTCCAGGAACCGGTGTACATACAGAAGCGTTCTCTGCAACATCTTCAAAATCAACATCACCACACAGATTGCCGTCTTCATCAACATTTATTCCAACATCAATTACAACTGCACCGTCTGCAACGAATGATTTGTCAACCATCTTTGCAACGCCTGCTGCCGCAACAAGCACCTCAGCACCCTTACATACTCCTGGCATATCAACTGTCTTAGTATGACACACTGTTACTGTTGCATTCTTCTTCATAAGCATCATCGCAACCGGCTTACCGATAACAAGACTTCTTCCGATGACTACTGCTCTCTTACCCTTTAAGTCAACTCCTGCATAATCTAACATCTCAATTACAGCTTCTGCTGTACATGGACCATATCCTGTCGGATTCCCTGCATATACCTTTGCAAGATTCATAGGTGATATTCCGTCCAGGTCCTTCACACTGGCAATTCTGTTCTCAATTGCCTTCTCATCAAGATGCTTTGGCAAAGGTCTTAAAAGAAGAATTCCGTCAATATCCTCATCTTCATTAATCTTGTCAAATTCTTTCTGGAAAGTATCATTATCAATATCAGCAGGAAATGTATATGAAGTACATCTGAATCCTACTTTTTCCATCTTCTTGGTAGCGCCACGCTCATATGACATATCATCTGGTCTTTCACCAACACGCACAATTGCAAGATGTGGAGTTGCGCCCTTCCAGTCCTTCATCTCTTCAATAATCTTCTCATTAATAGCATTAGCAACCGGTAATCCCTTAAGTGTCTCCATATATCCCTCCTTATTTTGCAATCTTGTTCTATGGTCTTACAGCGTCCATAACTCTTCCAAATGTTTCTTCTTCAATCTGTGCTGCTTCAACAAGCATCTTATCTGCCTTAAAGTTCATATCTTCAGCAAGTTCTCTGTCCTTCATAAGCTTTGTATTGATAAATACATTAAGTGAAGCCCCCTTCATTGCAGCCTCACACATTGTTATGCCGACACCTGCATCACTGATTGCAATTCTGCTTCCAATTACAGATATACGGTCGATAAGCTTCATGGCTTCAAGTATAAGCTCCATCATTGACAGAGGGGCTTCTGAGGCTGTAACAAGTGCCTTTGCCATAATTGCTTCTCTTTCCTTAATCTGTTCTTCTGTATCCTTAGGAAGACCATAAGCTGCTGCAAGAGGCTTAAAGCTTTCAGCATCCTTATCCATGCACTCTGCAAGTCTCTTTGTAAGGTCTGTCGCTTTAACAATAAGTTCTTCAATCTCTTCCTGATACTCTGCATATTTCTTCTTTCCTGTAGTAAGTGCAAGCACCATATTACCAAGGCTCATGCCTACTGCTGCCACATATCCGCACGCTCCGCCGCCTCCCGGCACCGGTTCACTTGAAGATAAAACCGCAAGAAAATTATCCATTGTCATATCTGTCATCATATTAAATATCTACCTCCCCTGTAAATACTGTTTTCGCCGGGCCTTCAAGATATACGGTATTCTCATCTTTATCCCATGTAATCTTTAAGTCACCTCCAAGAAGATGAAGTGTTGCTGTTGTGTCGCACATTCCGTTAAGAACAGTTGCAACAAGGCTCGCACATGCACCTGTACCACAGGCAAGTGTCTCCCCGGAACCTCTCTCCCACACACGCATATTAAGATTATTCTTATCTATAACCTGAATGAATTCAGTATTAATTCTCTCTGGAAATGCTTTGTGATTTTCAAAGAAAGGTCCGATTTTTTCAATCTCAAATTTCTTAATATCAATATCTTTATCAAGATAAACAATAGCATGAGGATTACCCATTGAAACTGCTGTTACCTTGTACTCCTTACCTTCTACAACAATAGTCTCATCCACAACAGGTGTCTTAACAACCTTTCCGGCAATTGTCTCTGTCTCACAGCCTTTATATTCTTTAAGTTCCTTCGTATCAACAGGAATCTGTGCTGCCTCAAGAATTGGTGCGCCCATGTTAACCCTTGCCGTCTCAACCCTGCCATCTGCACCGGTTTTAAGTTCAAGTATCTTCACACCTGCAAGTGTATCAATAGTAACTGTTGTCTTATCTGTAAGTCCATTGTCATACACGAACTTTCCAACACATCTTATTCCATTGCCACACATCTGTCCCTGCGAACCATCTGCGTTGTACATCTCCATAAAGAAATCTGCTTTATCTGATTTCTTGATAAGAATAAGTCCGTCTGAACCTACTCCAAAATGTCTGTCACTTAAGTCAATTGCGACCTGTGACGGATTATCAATTACTGACTGTGTGCAGTCTACATATATGTAGTCGTTGCCTGCTCCATGCATTTTAGTAAACTTCATACTGCGTCTCCCTTTTCCTATATATTATAAATGCAGTGATATATCACATTTGTCATACATCCTGATATATTCCCATCACCATAGTTGCTGACTCTACCATTGTATTGCCACTGTCCATGCTGCATTTCTGGATATATCTGAATGCTTCCTGCTCTGACATATTATTTCTTTCCATAAGCAGATGCTTTGCATCATCAATTATCTTCTGTTCTTCCGGACTTCTCTTTCTTGGCTGTGACCGCAGTTTCTTTCTGCGCCTTATCTGTGCCTGAAGCATCATCTCTATAGTTGACACAAGGTCATTAACCTTTATTGGCATTGCCGCACATACAATTCCATTGTCCTGACAATCTTCCCATCTGTTCTGGGACGCAACTAACAACATCTCAAAGCTCTTTGGCTTATATTCATATAATTCAGTATAAACCATATTATCTGACAGCTTATATCCGCATATTATTATTCCATCAGACAATGTATCTGCCTGATTGATTGCCTGTGCTCCACTCGTACATGGTACAGCGACATCGAAGCCTCTGTGAATCAAAAGGTTCCTTACTGCTTTAGCCTCCTCTAACTTGGGAAATGCTACAATCAATGTGGACATCAATTAACTCCTTTTCTACTCAGCATACGCTTTACCATGTTTAATCAATACTTGTAGAGATATTCATCAATTTCCCACTGTGAGACTCTTGTTGTGTAGTTTTCCCATTCTTTCATCTTAGCTTCAACATATTTGGTTGTAATATGTTCTCCAAGTACACTGCATAAAAACTCATCTGCCACAAGACAGTCAACTGCTTCCTTAAGGTCTGCCGGCATATTCTCTATTCCTGCTGCCCTTCTCTCGCCAGGTGTCATCTCATATATATTGCAGTCAACACTATCAGGTACTTCTATCTTGTTCTTAATACCATCAAGTCCTGCTGCAAGGCAGAGTGCCAGTACCAGATATGGATTAGCTGTCGGATCCGGATTTCTTAACTCAACTCTCGTTCCATTTCCTCTTGATGCAGGTATTCTTATAAGCGGACTTCTGTTCTTTGCTGACCATGCTATATATACAGGTGCTTCATATCCCGGAACAAGTCTTTTATATGAATTAACAAGCGGATTAGTTATTGCTGACATACCTCTTGCGTGCTTCATAATACCAGCAATAAAATGATATGCATCATCTGATAAACCAATCTTTCCATTCTCATCTGCAAATATATTCTTACCCTCTTCAGTTGCAAGTGACATATTAATATGCATTCCAGAACCGCTGATACCAAACTTTGGCTTTGGCATAAATGTTGCATAAAGTCCATGTCTCTTGGCAATTGTCTTAACTGTCATCTTAAATGTCTGTATATTATCTGCTGTCTTTAAAACCTCATCATATTTAAAATCAATCTCATGCTGTGCAGGAGCAACCTCATGATGTGAAGCCTCAATCTCAAATCCCATATCCTCAAGAGTAAGAACCATATCTCTTCTTATATTCTCGCCCAGGTCATTAGGTCCAAGATCAAAATATCCAGCTTTTTCATGGCTTAAAGTTGTAGGAAGTCCGTTGTCATCTGTATGGAACAAGAAAAATTCACATTCTGGACCGACATCAAAACGGTATCCCATTTCATTCGCTTCTTTAATAGTTTTCTTAAGTATCCATCTTGGGTCGCCCTCAAAAGGCTTGCCATCTGGTGTATACACATCGCAGATAAGTCTTGCAACCTTTCCCTGCTGTGGTCTCCATGGGAATATTTCAAATGTATCGTAGTCAGGATACAGATACATATCTGACTCTTCAATTCTTACAAAGCCTTCAACAGAAGAACCGTCAAACATACATTTGTTATCAAGTGCCTTCTCAAGCTGGCTTGAAGTAATTGCAATATTCTTAAGTGTTCCAAAAATATCTGTAAACTGAAGACGTATAAACTCTACATCCTCTTCTTCAACCATCCTGAATATATCATCCTTATTGTATCTGCTCATAAGAAACCTCCGCTATAATTATATATTTCTTATTGTGGCTTATTGCCAGCTTTTATAAATATACTACATTTTAATCTCTTTGTGTAGAATACTAATATTTTTCTTGAATAATTTTGTTTCTTAATGTACCATAGTTATGCATATTTCGTCTTTTTAAGACATATATTAATAATTTTAAGGGAGATAAATTATGGCTAAGAAAACAAATGTACCTCTTAAGAGACGCAGACGCTCTGAACTTAATGCAAAACTCATTGCTATCATTGCTGCTGTACTCTTTGTTGTAACTATATGTATCGTATTCGCTGTTATTGGCAGTCACAAAAAAGAAAATAATCCTTCTGTTGCCGATAACCAGAATAATGAAACTACTGCTGAACCAACAACAGAGGAAGAAACTACAACCAAGGTTCCGACTATAGAGGTCGACCTCATGATGATTGGTGATATGCTTATGCATGAAGGTGTTGTAAAAAGTGGTCTTATGGATGATGGAACTTACAACTTTGACCATCTCTACACTAACATAGCTAAGGATATCAACTCTGCAGACATAAAAATCGTTAATCAGGAAACAATCCTCGGCGGTTCTGATTTTGCTTACACAGGATATCCAACATTTAACTCACCATGGCACTTGGTGATGCAGAAGTTAAAGCCGGTTTCAATATTATCCTTCATGCTACCAACCACACATTAGACAAAGGACTTAAGGGTGTTGAGAACTGCCTTTCATTCTGGAAGACTTATCATCCTGATACTACTGTTCTTGGTATCAACGAAACAGAGGAAGATTATGAGAATATATATGTTTATGAAAAAGAAGGTTTCAAGATAGCATTTCTTAACTACACATACGGAACTAATGGAATTCCTATTCCTGATTCCAAGCCTTATATTGTAAACATGCTTGATAAGGATAAGATTACAGCAGATGTAACTAAGGCTAAACAGCTTGCTGATATGGTTATTGTACTTCCACACTGGGGTACTGAATATGTCTACACACCAGATTCTAACCAGAATTACTGGACACAGCTTTTCTTAAGCCTTGGTGTTGATGTTGTTATCGGTACACATCCTCATGTCCTTGAGCCTGTCGAGGTAGTATCTGATACTAAGGGACATGAAATGCTTGTATACTATTCACTTGGTAACTTCGTTTCTAATCAGGATCAGAAGCCTCGTATGATAGGCGGTATGGCTAAGATGACACTTGTTAAAGATGAAACAGGATGTTATGTTAAGAATTATAATCTTACACCTGTTATAACACAGAAGCTTTTCGGCCAGAAGGCAATCACTACATATAAATTAAGTGACTACACAGAATCACTTGCATCAGGCAACGCAATCCGCAACGATTCCGGCTGCTCTGATTTCAGCCTTTCATACTGCCAGACTCTCGTTAAGCAGATTCTTGGCGATGATTACGATGAAAGCACAAGTGAATTAAATGTTTCACTCCATCCTGATGGTCTTGTTAAAGATACATCTGCAACAGAAAGCAGTTCTTCTGCTAAGTAATGAAAAAATCAGTAATTTTTTAAAATATAAAGAGATATATTGATACTAAGCATTATCCGAGGTATCAGTATGTCTCTTTTTTCTAATAAGAAAATGCGCATTATATTCATATACTGCGTTATAATCATTTTAGTAATCTGCGGCATAATAACCGCAAGACATAAACAATCCTCTTCTGAAAATTCTGCAAACACATCTACAATTACCAATGAGCCACCTAAATCATCAGACAGTTCAGGTACTTCCGATAAATCAAACAACTCCGATAAATCCAGTTCATCAAATGATTCAAGCAGTTCTAATCAGTCAACTCCACCAGATTCCGACAGATTACCGCCATACAACTCATCCAATCAGGGAAACGGAATTGGCGGCGGCGCAATCATGGGCAATTGCAGCATAGGCAGCCGTAAACTTCCTATATACTGTGTTGACCTTAGTAAAAAAACTAATCTTGATACCTCCAAAAAATATGTTTCCATATCATTTGACGCCGCATGGGGCGATGAAGATACTATAAAGATTCTTGACATTCTTGATAAATATAATATCAAAACCACATTTTTCATGACCGGAGGCTGGGTGGACAGCTACCCTGATAAGGTTCTTGAAATCTATAACCGCGGTCACGACCTCGGCAATCACAGCCAGAACCATAAAGAAATGAGTAAACTTTCTGTAAATGAGCAGAAAGATGAAATCATGTCTGTTGCCAATAAAATAAAAGAAATCACCGGATATACGAGCTTCCTGTTCCGCCCGCCATACGGTGATTACAATTCAACACTTATTGATACTGTCTATGGCTGTAACTTCTATCCTATAGAATGGGATGTAGATTCCCTTGACTGGAAGGACTATGGAACAGATAACATAATTAAGACCGTGACAACACATAAAGCTCTTAAGAACGGTTCCATAATTCTTATGCACAACGGTGCTAAATACACAGCTGAAGCTCTCGAATCCGTAATAACCGGTCTGCAGTCACAAGGCTACGAAATCGTGCCTGTATCGCAGCTTATTAATACTGAGAATTTCCATATGGATGGAACCGGTCTGCAGATTCCTGACTAACCCCTTGTCAATATAAACTTCGGGTATTATAATTTGGTAGTCAAAATATTTTAAATTCAAAAGAGGTGTACAATGAACATTTTCAAGAAAATATACTGCAGAAGTTTTCAGACTGTATTCAAGATTGCACTGCCATTTCTTCCATACAGGAAGCCTAAAATTGTAAGTGCGTTATCTGACATTCCATCTGTACTTAACAAAAAGAAGAAATCATGTCCTATAATTATTACTGATCCAGGAATTGCAAAGCTTGGCATTCTTTCTATGCTTACAGATGTATTCGACAATTCCGGCATTGAATACCATGTTTACGATAAAACTGTAGCTAACCCTACAACTGATACTGTGGAAGAGGCACTTGCCATATATAAAGATAACAAATGTGACTGCATAATAGGCTTTGGCGGCGGTTCAAGCATGGACTGTGCCAAAGCTGTTGGTGTAAGAATAGCAAGGCCTAAGACACATCTGTCTAAGCTTGGAGGAATCCTTAAGGTTCACTCAAAGCTCCCTCTGCTGATTGCAATTCCTACAACAGCAGGAACAGGCAGTGAAACTACTCTTGCCGCCGTAATTGTAGACGCCACAACCCGCCACAAATACGCTATCAACGATTTTCCTCTCATTCCAAGATATGCAGTTCTTGACCCGAAGGTAACACTTACGCTTCCTCCTTCAATTACCGCAACTACCGGAATGGATGCACTTACACATGCCGTTGAAGCCTACATCGGAAACTCAACAACTCCAGGCACAAGAAAAGACGCGCTTATGGCTACCAGGTTAATATTTAACAATCTTGACAGAGCATACACTCACGGCTCTGATACAACAGCAAGAAAAAATATGCTTAAAGCCGCTTATTATGCCGGATGTGCATTCACTAAATCATATGTCGGATATGTCCATGCAATTGCACATTCTCTAGGTGGCGAATATAATGTTCCTCATGGACTTGCAAATGCCATAATTCTTCCAATGGTTCTTGAAAGCTATGGAGAATCCATCTATAAGAAGCTGCATGACCTTGCAATTGCCGCCGGTGTTGCAGATAAGGATATGTCCGATGAAACTGCTGCCAAAGCATTTATACAGGCAGTCAAAGATATGAAAGCGAGATTTAACATTGGTGATACAATTCCTGAGATTAAAGAGGAGGATATTCCTAAGCTTGCAGGGTATGCCGACAAAGAGGCTAATCCTCTCTACCCTGTTCCGGTTCTTATGGACGCTAAGACACTTGAACAATTCTACTATAAACTTATGAAAGATAATACGCTTGAAAATGAGGTATGATATGGAAGCTACACAGATTAATAAACTTGTACAATCGCAGAGACATTTCTTTCTTACAGGTACAACACTTGATGTAAATGTAAGATTGATGCCTTAAAGAAACTATATTCGGCAATTAAGAAACATGAGAATGAAATATTTGATGCTCTCTATAAAGACCTTGGCAAAAGCCAGTTTGAAAGTTATATGTGTGAAGTCGGGCTTACTCTCAGCGAGATATCTTATATGCTAAAACATATAAGGACATTCAGCAGAGAGAAAAATGTTCCAACACCCCTTGCGCAGTTTCATTCCAGAAGCTTTAAGAAGCCGTCACCACGCGGAGTTGTCCTTATTATGAGCCCATGGAATTATCCATTTCTTCTGACAATGGAACCCCTTGTTGATGCAATTGCCGCAGGAAACACAGCGATTCTTAAACCAAGTGCGTACTCACCTTATGTCAGCGATGTTATATGTCTCATAATAAAAGAAATATTTGACCCTGCTTATGTATCTGTTGTAACTGGCGGAAGATCTGAAAACACATGTCTGCTTAATGAACATTTTGATTACATATTCTTTACAGGAAGCCAGGCTGTCGGCAAAGAAGTTATGCGCAAAGCCGCTGAATACTTAACCCCGGTAACACTTGAGCTTGGTGGAAAAAGCCCATGTATAGTAACAGAAGCTGCGGACTTAAAGCTCGCTGCCAGAAGAATTGTATTCGGCAAATTCTTGAATTGCGGGCAGACATGTGTTGCACCTGATTACATATATGTTCAGGACAGTGTCAAAGACCAGCTTGTGAAAGAACTTATCAACGAAACAAAGCGTCAGTTTACAAATTCTCCACTTAACAGCAATGATTATGGCAAAATTGTTAATGAGAAGCATTTTAACAGGATATCAGGCCTTATCGATAATAGCAAAGTCGTTCTTGGTGGTGCATCAGATGCTGACTCACTGCGTATTGAACCTACGATAATGGATAATGTAACATTTGACGACGCTGTGATGCAGGAAGAAATATTCGGTCCGCTTATGCCTATAATTACCTTTCACTCTATCGAGGAGGCAGTCAGCACTGTTAATGCACACATGCACCCGCTCGCTCTGTATATATTTACTAAGAATAAGAAAGAAGCCCGCTATGTAACCTCAAGATGCAATTACGGTGGTGGCTGTATCAATGATACAATCATTCACCTTGCAACTTCTGATATGGGCTTTGGCGGATTCGGTGAAAGCGGCATGGGCTCATATCACGGAAAAGCCGGATTTGATACATTTTCACACTATAAGAGCATTGTAGATAAAAAATGCTGGCTAGACCTGCCTATGCGCTACCAGCCATACACGAAATCAAATAACAGTTTAATTCATATGTTTTTAAAATAATTAATTTGCAGAAAAAACAGCGCTATATTGCATACAATGGCATACGGCGCTGTTTTTTCGTTAATAATGTTATCAATAAAAAAAGATTGAAAATGACTTCTCGAAAACTTCTCCGGCGCCAAGATGATTACTGTATTCCCTGTCCTTAAGCTCCCCTGTAAAATCTATGGCATCTGTTCTTCCATACCACGGCTCTATACATACAAATGGAACATTTTTTGATTTGCATGACCACAGACCAAATACCGGTGTATCAAACTTAACAGTAACAAAAGGCTTTTCATTCTTTACAAGACTTACCGTTCCTGCCTGACCACCCTCAATTATAAATGCATCTTTTTCAAAGCTATCCTCTTGTATTGTATATTCATGATTAATTAATGGCAGCTCATACTCATCCCTCGCCATTAATTGATAATCTCCTATCAGATGATATGTAATTCTGTCTGCATCAAATCTTATCTTGCAGCCAGCCATGTCTGCATCATTCTCTGGTGTTACAAAAGCCGGATGACCACCTATGCTGAAATGCATCATTACATTATCTTTATTGATTACTCTGTACACTTCTTTAATCTCATTGTCAATAAGGTGATACTCCAGCTCCAATGTAAAATCAAAAGGATATTTCTCTTTAGTATTTTCATCGGATTCAAGTCTCATAACCAGCATACCGTCATTATGCTTAACAAGTGTGAACTCCATATCTCTTGCAAATCCGTGCTGACCCATTTCATATACTTTTCCATTATAAATGCTTTGGTTATCCTTATATTTACCAATAAGCGGGAACAGCACCGGTGCAACTCTTTTCCACCCCTCAGGATTGGCATTCCACATTCTGTGTGTATTGTCAGTTTTACATAATACATCTCGTATTTCACACCCCTTAGAATCCACCGTAACTTTTAAAATGTTGTTTTCTAATACATACTCTGCCATATTGTTCTCCTTTCCGGACATGTTTTCTTTATTGTACATCACAATCTGATATTTTCCAAATCAAAAAAAGCTGACACACAAAGAAGTGCATCAGCCTTAAAAATATGCGGATAACAGGAGTTGAACCTGCACGTCTGTTGACACTAGAACCTAAATCTAGCGCGTCTGCCAATTCCGCCATATCCGCGAACATTTGCTATATTACCATATTCTTTCAATGTCGTCAACCTCACGCCGTCTTTCGCTCACCTTCATTTTGTTTATTTTCTGCAATTCTCATAAGTTCTTTCCATGATGGCGAGAACAGATAATAGCCTATCATTGCAAACATTCCAAAACTGAAAGAAATTGGGAAGCACAACATTACCCATGTTCCATCAAAGTATCTGTTAATAATATAGGCACTTGGAATTCTGACCGCCCAAAGCATAAGAATGTTGACAATTGTAGTATAACGCACCTTTCCTGTTCCGTTTACAATAGATATTATACAGTTAAAGATAGCAAAAAACCACTGTGAAAGCAGCATGACAACAACATGCCTGCTCGCATACATCAATACCATTTCATCTGATGAAAAGAAACGGATTATAGGTTTATGTATCATTATAAAAAACAATCCAAAGCTTAATGTAATAAGACCTGAACACAATGGAATTCTCCAGTGTCCTTCTTTAATTCTTGAGTATTTCTTAGCACCGTAATTCTGACCTGAAAATGTAGTGGCCGCCGAAGACAATCCGGTAATTGCTATGTTAGCGCAGCCTGTAATTCTTCCTGCTACTGCACCTCCCGCCATAAATATAGCACCCTGTGAATTATTAAAGGTCTGTAATGCAACATGTCCTAATGAATAAAGCGAATTATTAAGACCAATCGGCAAGCCAATAGCCAGAATATCTTTCATCATTGTTCCAGAGAATCTTCTCGGCAAAAATGTAAACTGTATCTCTAGAAACTTCTTTCTTATATAAACAATACTTACAATCCATGAAATAAACATTGCAATACTTGTAGAAAGTGCTGCACCAGCTACATCCATTCCAAAACCTGCAACAAACAGTAAATCAAATACTATATTAGAAACACATGACACAACCAGAAACCATAGTGAAGCCTTGCTGTCTCCAAGTCCTCTTAAAATTCCGGCATTCATATTATACCCCAGATTACCAAGTGTGCCTAAGAATACAACCCTTGTATAGATTAATGCGGCATCCCACACATCCTGCGGCACTTTCATGAATTCCAGAATATATGGTGCTGCAAACCAACCTAGAATTCCAATCGGAATACCTATAATATATATAAATGTTATTGAAGTCCCACATACTGAAACAACCTTTCCCGATTCCCTGGCCCCGGTATATTGTGAAATAAGAATAGACACACCTGTTCCTATTCCTAAAAAGACACATAATAATACTTCAACCGGCTGCGAACTCGTTCCTACCGCAGCTAAAGATGTATCACCACAGTATTTACCTATTACAAGTGCATCAACCGTAGTATATAACTGCTGCAAAACATTTCCAATAATAATCGGTATCGCAAACAGTATAATATTTCTCATGATATGACCACATGTCATATCAATCTTGCCTTTTTGTTTTTGTGAATATGCCATAATTTACTCCTGCTTATTATAAAATACCCTATTTGGATCCTTCATATATAATACTGTAATTCAATCATACATTCTAGTGATTTATGGCATAAAATACAGAAAAATCGCTATTATTCTTTTAATAAGCTTGTAAATAATACAGCTTCTATAAGACAAATATATATATATTATTATGTTAACCCATAATCGCATTAAATATTTCATCTAATGCGGACACATCAAGTTCCTCAGCCTTTCCTGAATCAACAAGTCCAGCTACCTTTGCGTCCATTGGAAGCTTTGCAACTGTCTTGATATCATTAGCT
Source organism: Eubacterium sp. AM46-8 (assembly GCF_003466705.1). Taxonomy (NCBI): domain Bacteria; kingdom Bacillati; phylum Bacillota; class Clostridia; order Eubacteriales; family Eubacteriaceae; genus Eubacterium; species Eubacterium sp. AM46-8. The sequence continues at coordinate 18,794 of NZ_QSEU01000017.1, read as the reverse complement.
GCTGCCACTTCATCAATCTTACTCTTTCCGTATATATAATGAATATTACCGCAGTCTGGACATTTGAAATAAGACATGTTCTCGACAATTCCAAGAACCGGAATATTCATAAGCTTAGCCATATTAATTGCCTTCTCAACAATCATTGAAACAAGGTCCTGTGGTGAAGTCACTATAATGATTCCGTCTATTGGCATAGACTGGAAAACTGTAAGAGGTACATCCCCTGTTCCTGGTGGGCAATCAACAAACATACAGTCTGTCTCATCCCAGTCAACATCTTCCCAGAACTGCTTAACAACCCCAGCAATAACAGGACCTCTCCATATAACCGGGTCAGTCTCCTTTTCCATAAGTAGATTGAGTGACATAACCTTAATACCATTCTTTGAAGTCTCAGGATACATTACAGTTCCATCTTCATTACATGTTACCCTTTCTGTAAGTCCAAAAGACTTAGGAATTGATGGTCCTGTAATATCTGCATCAAGTATTGCTGCCTTCTTTCCTTCCTTGTTAGCCTTAACTGCCAGCATTGATGTGACAAGTGATTTACCAACCCCACCCTTTCCACTGACAACAGCTATAACCTTCTTAACTTTGCCATTATTGGCATTACGCACTATCTGTGGTCCTTTTCTTGATTCGCAGTCTGAACTGCAGCTTGAGCAGCTTCCTGAACAATTCTCGCTCATAACTTCCTCCTATTATTCATTCATATATTTTTGTTCAAATTCTTCGACTGGTATAGGCTTTGAGAAATAATATCCCTGGAATATATGACAACCCATCTCTGTCAGCATAATAAGCTGTTTCTCTGTCTCAACACCTTCAGTAATTACTTCCATTCCAAGTTTGCCGCCAAGAAAAATAATAGTCTCCAGAATATCCTGTCCTTTAACCTCATTCTCTGTAGCACGCAGGAATGCCATATCAATTTTAAGAACATCTGCACTTATATCTTTTAACATATTCAGTGAAGAATATCCACTACCAAAATCATCAATCTCTATCTTAAATCCATAATCCCTGAGAGCCTTAATTACCTCCATATTCTTCTTAAGATCAGACATAAGTGCTGTCTCGGTAATCTCTAGCTTTAACATCTTAGGTTCAATATCATATTTCTTGACAATTGATGTAATAACCTCATATACATCTATAAGATAAAAATCCTTAGTAGATATATTTACAGAAATATAATGAACCGTATCACCCTTCTTCTTCCATTCACTTAATTTAGCTGCTGCACATTCCCACATATACATGTCAAGCTTATATATAAGACCTGTAGTCTCCAGAATATCAATGAAGAAGAATGGCGACAGCAAACCTCTCTCAGGATGCTGCCAGCGCACAAGCGCCTCTGCTCCATAAGCCTTACCATGAGTATTAACCTGTGGCTGAAGAAACATTTTAAATTCTTTCTTCTCAATTGCCCCTTCAAACTCACTGATAACTCTTCTTTCTTCAAGAGTTCTCTTTAACAGCTTATCATCATAGTATGCAATATTAGTTTCATAATTATTCTTAATAGTCTCGCTCGCAATAAATGCTTTATCACACATATTACTTACAGGCTCATCAACATCTTCAATATCATAAACACCAACTACAACCCTTATCTTAAATGATGCATTGTTGAATCTGTCCTGTATACTTACAATGCTATTCTGCATTACTTCATTCTTAAAACTATCCTTCGGCATACACACAGCAAATCTGTCATTCTGGATTCTTCCACATATATAGCCACTTTCAGATGAAGCCTTAATAAGCCCCGCCTGCATTTTAATAATCTCATCACCTTTTTCGATTCCAAAAAGCTCATTAACAAGCTTAAAATCTTTAATATTACTGCACACCAGACAATATTTGTGATTCCTGTCGTTTCTCACTACATTGGCAGTTTCCTCATAGAACTGCTCCTTATTAAGGAGTCCCGTGAGATTATCATGTGTAGCTCTGAACTTTTCATATTCTAAAAGCTCAACAGCTTCCGTACGATCATTAAATATGAAATAATCACATATAAAATTATGCTTATCATCATATACACGATTATATGAAATATCAAAGCTTCTTCTCTCTTTCCCCTCGCTGATTGTCTGCCTGAATTTCTTATTATCATGCTCTGTCTGAGTCTGAAGCCAGCTAGCATAATTATGCTCTACTTCATTAATATTATCAGTAATAGAATACATTTCTTTAACAATACCATTACAGTATATACATCTTCCAGCATTATCAAAGCATATAATTCCACTATTCATATCCCTGATTATAAGTGAAAATGTATTCTCAATAAGCTCATTAGGAACATACCTGTATGTAAGATAATATATAAGTACAGACATGATACCAAATGCAACCATTGACATGTCATATATTGAATCAGACCACATAGTCATTATATCAAGCAAAGATGCAGCAAATAATAATATAAGAATAGCAAAATACCTGAATCTGTAGAATCTTGACATTCTCTCAACCATTACTATATAACTTAAAATAAGCATCAACATAATGCCATAAGCAAATACATAATGTAACCTGCCCAGAACATTACCCTTTGCAAACTGAACAATTATCTGGTCATCCGATATATCTGTTATATCAAATATCCATCTCGTCCATGCATTAATCAAAAATGCAACGGTCTCAAACAGTGAATAGGCAATCATAAAAACTTTTACACCCACAATGCCCTTAAACATGCCTGTATAATACTGGGTATAATACATAAGAAGTACAAGCAGCCAGTCAAAACTCGCCATAATAAGTCCCTTGCACAACACTGTAATGGTAGTCCCTGGAACATATGTATATACCAAAAATATTATCCCACATATAAATGCACCAAGCTCATATAAAAGCACAACTCTTGCCAATGCGCCCTCTTTTTTATATGCCTTTAAAGCACACGCTCCAATCATTAAAATTACCGCCGTAATAATAAGCCCATAAAATACTCTCATAAGCGATATCTCCTAAATCAATACTAAATTTCACGACTTGTTTAAATAGTATTATAGCGCAAACTTCTTATTATTGCAAATGTGGCACAGCCAGATTCTTTTAACTCTGGTAAACAAACAGACGATTCATTCCCTCCTGCCACGGATACTCAAATTCCAGATAAATAATTTCCTTTCCAAAACGTGCAAATCTTTCTTTCCAGTAATTTGTTGTAGCCTGTCTTAGTCTCATAATATGATTCTCTTCATAAATGTTATTTCCCATATTCTCATATCCGAAACTTTCCAGTTCTTCTTTTGAATAATACGGATTCATTTTAATAAACCAATATCCACCAGGCTTCAATACCCGTTCTAAATCTTCAACTACCTCCTTTGACACATCTTTGGGCATTACATCCAACACATTTGATAATATCACTCCATCAAATGAATTTTCTTCTAATTGCTTTACCGTATGGTCTGTACCTTCAAGAAAAGTTGCCGTTTTATAATCACTTAATCTTGCTGTTTCAATTGCAAATTCAATGCCCGTTTTTGAAGCATCAATTCCTAAAACTTTATGTGTAGGCTGATACTGCAAATATTGAAAAGAAATATCTCCTGTACCACAGCCAAAATCTAATACATTTGTTGTTTTTTGTGCAAACAGCTTTAACGCTTCGTCAAACATTGTTTCCACTTGTAAATCTAAAGTTCTTAAATCCACAGGTGTACATTCCTTAAATACCTGATTCCACATTTCTGTTTCTCGCTCATATGCCTTGTTCATAATGCTGCCATCTCCTTTTATTCTCACACATGCTTCACAACAGGACCGCCCTTATTAAATTCATTTAATCATGTCCTTTAATATATTGAACTACCTTTTTGTCAATCTTTGCTTTCTTATACCAGCCAATACCTATCATTACAATTCCAACAATAATGGCTGTAGCTCTTATCAATGAATCTGGAGAGAAATATCAAATTGATTACTCATGCTTACAAGTATTTGCAAATCAGGATAACTTTTTCCATTTTCCCAATTTGAAACAGTTTGTCGGGTAACATGAAATAATTTGCCAAACTCCTCTTGTGTTAATTGATTTTCTTTCCGAATGTTCAATATTTGATTCCCTATATTCATAATATTACGACCTCCTTTCAATAATATTATCCGAAAAATAATGTCCAAAATAAAGCAATCATCACATTACATTGCTTATATAGTTACGCAAAGATTCTTTGACATGTGCTTTTCTCTATAAATTACAATTAATTTTACCCATTTTAACATAAAACTCAACCAAGTTAGAACTTCCATTTACATTTCATTCCACTGCCTCAGACATCTGATGAAGCTGTAGCATTGAAATCAATATCAATGATTAGCTTATATGTAATGGCTAAATCCGTACCTTTCAATAGCCTGTAAGGTATAGTCTTTAGTCTGCTCTTATTAGAATCAGCATTCACCAATGTATAGACAATCCTGTCCTTTAGCTTCTCCAAATTGATTTCACAATCAAACTTAGGAAACAGGCTTCTATTAATCACAGCTACAATCTCGTCAACTGATTCACTAGTCCAGTAACATATCTTTGCAACATTCATGTCTTTTCTCCTGACCTGAATTCCTTTCAGTTTTGTGTCATTGTTCTTCATAACTTCAACCCTTTTGACCTCATATTCTTCTCCAAGTCTTTTCTGCACTTCATCAACCACATCATTCATTTTGTCATCCATAATAACCTCCTATAAATAAAATAAAAGCAAGCACTTAAGTTTCTATACTCAAGTACTTGCTCTGTTTCTTTGTATCAAAGTTATTATATATAGTTTAAAGTTGGTGATTTACAGGTGATTTATAAGATGTAATCTATAAACTTGAAGTTGTCAGTTTAGAAAACCGGAAGTCAATCAAATAAAGCTTCCCATTTTTCTGATTGCATTGCATTAAAACACATCGCAATTTGTTCTTTATTATTCTTTTCTTCTGCAAGTTCTGGAAGCTCATCAATTCCAAAATAATCAAAACCTGTTGTTTCAATATTCGTTTTAAATTGACCGCCCGTCACTTCACATTGCATAAAAATCTTACATACTTTATACGCATATATTGGAAGATTATGTTTCTCCCTATCTTGAACAGCAATCACACGTTTTACAGTAACATCAAGTCCTGATTCCTCTTTGACCTCCTTTATTGTATTCTCCTCTACGGAAATATCGACATCACACCAACCTCCCGGTAATGACCAAGTACCATTTGCTTCATGAACCAATAATATTTTCCCGTCTTTAAAAATCGCAGCCCTTGTATCTATTTTAGGAGTCTGATATCCTACATCACTGCAAAATAAATTTTGAACTTTTTCTGTAGATATTTCAGTTTTATAGCTTATCATTTCAGCAGAAATTTCTCGGATTCTTTCATATCGTTCTATATCAAATTTGTCCTTTCCATAAAACAAACCACCCTGAGCAATAGCTTGTAATTCTACTGCCCATTTTAGCCATTGTTCGTTTTTATTCATAGATTATCGCTCCTTTAAATTCCGATTTGTTTTACCCATTTTAACATAAAACTCACCCAAATTAAAACTACAATTCTCAATCATTCCACTCCCCCTGACACCAAGTGCCACAAAAGTGCCCAACTTGCCCACAAACATTCCCAGTGTTTATGCGGGTTTTCAAAATCACAATAATTAATACATGGAAATAATAAAGAATGAATTTCTTCACAAGACGACCGTTCCCCTCCTAGTCAGTAGGCACGGAAAGGAAAAAGGGAATGGTTTTTCAACCATTCCCATCTTAATGAGCCCACCGGGGTTCGAAGCCGTGAGACCGCTTAAACACTAGCTTTCTTTGGACTCCTTTATGGCACTAGTCCAGTAGGAGCCGATAGCCTGTGTAATGATTAGTGATGAAATAAGTGCCGGAAAAGTGCCCGAAATTTCAATAATGATTATACTATTATATTTTGATGAATTTATATATCTCCTTTTAGGCGCACTAGAGATTTTTTTGTTTCAAATCCGTCTGGATATCTCATCTTTAATTTATCGATATTTGCTTTAAAAATATCTTCAAGAGATATATCTAGTGCTGTCGCAGCTTCTGCCAAATACCAAGCTACATCTCCAAGTTCCTTTGCCAAATGTTCCTTGTCCAATTCATGTCCTTGAGCCATCCATTTTTTTACTATATCAATGGCTTCTCCTGATTCGCCACATAATCCCATTACACTATTTATTAATACATCTCTTTTGCTTAGTTCAGGATTTAAAGTCGTCATTGCCAATTCCTGATATTCATTAATCTTCATTCTAATCTCCATTTCTGAGCAACTTTTGTTGCGAAGAGGCGAAGAAAAATTTGCGCAGGCAATTTTCCTCTGCCATCAATGGCTATTTGTTCTGCTCATAAACAAATAGCCGTGTGATAAAATAAGCTATCGAGCTTATTTTTCACACCAATATTCCCCATAATGTACAAACTGAAATTGTTCTGCTTAGTTTGGCAACTCGCTTTCTTCAACGGGAACTGCCTCTAAGTCAGTGTTGCTCCAATAAGAGCTAATATCTGCACTTGTAAAGTATTCAAAATTATCTGTGGAAGATTTCAGATTGCCTTTCTTTACTCCATAGCAGCCATAAATCAGTTCATAACTTGTTCCATCAGAAAGGTTAAATCTGAAACTTGTTATCTCTGCTCCAGCGGTTTCCTCTACCTCTTTGAGTTCCAAGGATAGCCCCTCAAACATATCATACAAGTTCTTTATGGTTTCTTCGGCAACAATGACCTTCTTTTCTGCTGACACAGGTACTCCAACAAAGTGATACATTTCTATATTTTCAACATCACCTACCTCAAAAGGCAAATCAATATTGACTGTCTTGTTGTTGCACCCAACCAAGCCAAGCACACAAACCACCGCTAAAACTAATGCTATCAACTTTTTCATACAATCAACCTCCTTAGTCAAATTCCGATTCTCTTAATTCTACAAACTTGAATTTGAAAACCATAAAATTATGAGTGATTATTGCTCTCCATAGGTTATCAATAAAATCCTCCAAAAGCCTTGAAAATAAAGGATTTATCGCAGTGTGTTCGCCTTATCCCTTTATATGATTTCACACAAGTTTACTCTTTCCCTGAGTGCTTATAAGGGCAAAATCAAGGGCAAGAAAATCTCATAACAAGATATAACAGAGTGTGGCAATCGGAGAACTGTGACATATGTGCGAATATATTATAACGGAGGATTTTTTAATGGACAAGTATATTTATGATGAAAGAAACGGTTTATGGTATGAGTTGCAGGGAGATTATTATATTCCTTGTCTTACTTTACCAACCGAAAAAGAACACAAGCCTATCGGCTTATGGGGACAGCGACACAAACGCTATTTGTAGGAACATAAAAGGGCGGTTTACATTACACTGCTCACAAGCGGCAAGTTGAACAGTTACCTTGCTGACATTAACGAACAGGCAACAAATATGATGTTCCGCTTGGTCGAGCAAATGGCTGACAGGGAGGGCGTGACCAAACAACTAAAAGCAGAAAGCCCGATATTATGGATTGGAAGAATGAATGAGATACAAGCAAGGGTGAGAGAAATTATATATAGCGAACTGATTTATACCTAAAAAGAGGGCGGCAGCATTTTTGCTGTCGCTCTCTTAATTACCATATCGCAAGGACAGATGAGCCAGTCAACGGCGAGTGTAACCCGTTTATCTTGACCGGCTGTTTTTGCTATTCATTCGATAAGCAGAAATCTATCTTTTTTTCTTCTCCTGTCCTAATGAAATAAATCCTATCGTAACAGCCAGTGCAAGTATAATGTCATGCTTACCCAATGGATTGACTATAATCAAATATACTAGATATGCTGTGCAAAGTAACAATACCGCCAGCAGGATTTCATGTGCAATATTTGTATTCTTAAACATTTTGTGTCCACATTATAATCGCTTGTCAAAATAAATCGTTGCAACCAGTTCAATTAAATTGCGTATTCCAATATAGAGCAAAGCAAAAATTGAAACTCGTTGGAGTGTAACTGTTGTTTGCATATTTATAAAAAGTGGTAGAACAGCAATTAAAACTATCAAAATCGAATGTGCAAGATTTGCGGCATTACTCGCTTTTAATTGTATCAGTTGCCAGCGTTCATCTCCTCTGTATTTCACTTGCTTCTTGGCTTTTGAAATATATAACCAAAGAGTTATGCCTAATGCGATAATGAGAAAAACTAAGATAATTATTTGTTCATTCATGTTATTTATCCTCCCTATGCTCAAAAACTTCATCAATAGAAACGCCAAAAACTTCTGCAATCTTAAAAGCCAACTCCAAAGACGGAGTATATTTATATTTTTCTATTGATATAACCGCCTGTCGAGAAATCCCAACCTTATCTGCCAAATCTGCTTGTGTCCAATCTCTTTCGGCTCGTAGAACTTTAATCCTATTCCATATCAAAGTCATCTCTCCTTTCCAAAATGTAACTAAGTAATTACATACATAGTGTAATATGCTCATTACATTTTGTCAAGTGATAATAACAAAAATAGAGAGAAAGGTTTTCATAGTTGGTAAATAGTAACCTGAGAGGTTTTCATAGTTTTTGCATTGTGGAAATGTATAAAACAAACTGGAGGTCTATCGCTTGTTTTCAGTTACTTGCTTCTTTACTGCATATGAGAATTTTCTCAGTTGTTCAAGCGTTTGTTAAAAATTGTGAGAACAAATAGAATATTATGTATGCCGCCGCTATGGGCAAAACCGTAACGGCGGTTTTTCAATGCCTATCGGCTATCTCTGTCAATGGATTTCTTACGCTGTCTTTGCGGTGGTTTCTGCTTGTTGCGTTCCTGTATCTCACGCAGATGTTTTAGCACGCTCTGCTTTTCGGGTGGTCTGTGCTGTTCTTTAGCGGCGGCTGTCGGTTTCCTGCTGACTTGATATTCCCACTCGGCAAGGTCACGGTTGTACTGTTCTACAACGCTTTCCATTTCTCGGAAAGTCCTCATAAAAACTTGTACATCGGGATAACCGTCCGCTTTGAGTGTATCGGGGATTTTATCCAACCTGTCGGCAACCTCCGCTTCGGTTTCTTTGATTTTTACCTCCAACGCTTTTCGTTCTTTACCTTTGAAAAGCCCCTTTGTATCGGCAAGCTGCTGTTTCAACTGCGGCAAAACTTTATCCCGCAAGTTTTTAATTTCCATTGCCTTATCCTGTACCTTTATCATCAGATTTCGCATATGACGGAACTCTGCCATATCAATATCAAGTGTAGGCTTGGGCGGCATATCTTTTTCCCGAATAAGGTTTTGAAGAAAATCTTTTGCCTTTGTCACAATCCCACGGAACAGATTGGGCAGCCAGCCTTTGCTTTTTATAGATTGGCTTGCTTTGTTGTGTATCTCGGTCTGCTTGACTTCTAAAATCTTTGCTTCGGAAATACCCGATATGAGTGCCATATCCGCTGTCCTGTTCCATTCCTGCCTTGCGGCATTATCCGTTTCATCTCGGCGGCTTTGGGATTGTTCTTGCCGATTTTCTTGGTGGGAAGATAAACGCTGTTCTTATCAAATACCTTTAACTGCTGTTCGGGATCGGAGATATGCCGATTGATAAGGTCGGTATAAATCTCCTTTACCTCCCGAAGAAAAGGCTCACTTTTGAATTTATCATCTTTCACAGTAAAGAGGTGGCTTTCGTAAACCTCGCCCTTTTTTATGACGGTGCAGCCTTTTCGTATCTGTCCGTCCTCTCCTATGATTTCTTTCTTGGTGCGTACCCTTTTGCCTGTTTCATCATAGAACACGCTGCGAGTGGCTATCTTGATGTCAGGTTCAGGAAGCAGTTTCCTTTCGCTGAAGATAAGGTGGATATGATAGTTTGTCTTGCGTTTGTTGTGGTGGAGAGCTGACACGCACTCCACACCATACCGCCTGCGGAACTCCTCCGTAAAATCTTCAAGGACTTCCTGCGGCTCGTATCTTGTATAAATTTCGGGCAGGGCGATAATCAATTCCCTTGCTTCAATACATTTGCCCTCTGTACCGCTTCGCTTAAATTCCTGCTGGCTTTCCCTTGCAAGGTTACTCCAAAATTCATTGTCGGCGGTGCGGTAGGTGGCATAGAGGTTTTCCTGTCTTGCGTGGCTTGTGATATAGGATATTCTTCCCTTGACATTGGGTAGCTTTGACATCTGTATAAAACTGTGTCTTGCCATATACTCCTTCCTCCCGTGACGGGCATACTCTTTTTGCAACCGAGAAATCGGTTGCCGCTGTTTCGGCGGCGTAAGCAGACGGACAGCGAAGAAAACAGCGGGCTGTTTTCTTCTGTATCATAGTGGCGGTGCTTTGCCCGAAGCTGTGATACATAGCCCCCTGCAAGGGCGAAATACCCAGAGTACAAATCGAAGATTTGTGCGAGGGGTGTATTTCGCTCTCAAACGCCGAGGGCTTGGAGAACGGTTATTCTACTTTGCGGACATCGTTTTCATTGAGCAGGTTTCTTCCCTGATTGACGCTCATAAATCGCTCTAAAGTATCCCTGCGGATAATCGCTTTTCTTCCGACCTTGAGGACGGGAAGTTTGCCCCAGTCTACCAACTTACGCATTGTATTTCTTCCGATACCCGTACATTCTGCGGCTTCTTCTATGGTTAAACCCATTTTGATATTGCTCATTTTATCAACCTCCTTTCAAAATACGCATTTTGCAACTATGTATCTGTAATTATACTTATTTCGCTATCTCTTGTCAACTTATTTTGCAACTTATTAAGGAATGTTTTTGTCTATTATTAAATTTATGGTTGCAAAATAGGTTTTACTATGCTATACTATCAGCAATAGGAGGTGGAAACCTTGAAAAAAGAAATTGTATTCACCGCAAAACAGGTCGGTGAACGAGTGAAAGAACGCCGAACAGAATTAAACTTAACAATGCCCGAACTTGGTAAGCGTGTCGGGGTAAATAAATCTACCATTCAAAGATATGAAGCGGACGGTGTAGACCCGAAGCGTACAATGATTATCAACGGGCTGGCAGAAGCACTCCTGACAACTCCCGAATGGCTGACAGGACTTTCCGAAGATAAGGAGTATGACAGCCGCACTTTATGTGCAAGGGATATGGAGGAACATATCAAAAATTATCTTGATACGGTTTCTTCTGTGGTAAAGGGAGAACCGCACCAACAGCTGCTCACGACATTCCTCGGAAAGATGATTGACCTCTATACGGTTATGACTTATCACTTTGCAGACGCTATGGCTGAGGTTGACCGTGTAGCGGAGGACGAGGGCTTAAAGCAGTCCTTACGTCGCTATGCGATTGAGTCAGGGGCGATTATGGAAAGAGTTTACCGTAAAGAAATGGAACTTCCTATCGAGGATATGAAGCAGTTTTTAGATGGGATTTTACATATCTACGATGAGGGACGCACCGCTGTAAAGATGGGCGACCTGTTCGGGATAGTGACAGTAGCCGAAGAAAGGGTTGCTGAAAAAGAAAAATTCCGTGGCTCTTTGACAAGTGAAAACGATGACTGACACTCATCGGTATAAGTAACCTTATTACTTTACGCACACCATATGTCACAGTCTCGATTGCCACGGATAGAAAGGGGAAATTTATCTATGGCAAAAGGTTCTGTAAGAAAAAAAGGTAAAAAGTGGTACGCACGCTTCTATATCGAAGATGAAAGCGGCAGAAAAGTACAGAAAGAGTTTGTGGGAACAGAAAGCAAGTCTGAAACAGAAGCCCTGCTCAGAAAAGCAATCGCTGACTATGAGGAAAAGAAATTCGTTGCGAAGTCTGAAAACATCACAGTTGGTATGCTGCTCGATCTGTGGGTGGAGGAAGAACTGAAACCCGGCAATCTCAGCAATGGTACGGTAATGTCCTATCAGGGAACGGTCAACCGTATCAAACAGCACCCGATAGGAAACCGAAAGCTGAAAACCGTAACCGCAGACCATTTACAGGCGTATATAGACTTTCTCAGCTTTGGCGATACAAATCCTGACGGTACAACCGCAAAGGCACTCAGCAAAGGGTATCTCCGATTGTTTTCGGCTGTTTTACAAGGGGCGTTCCGTTTTGCGGTATTCCCGAAAAGACTGATAACCTTTAACCCGATGCAGTATGTGGTATGGCGAGGAAAGAAAGAAGAATACGAACTGTTCTCGGACGAGGACGGAGAAACTGCCTCCACACCAACGCTCAGCTACGAACAGTATCAGAGATTAGAGGACTTCCTGAAAAAGAAAAACAATCCTGCACTTCTTCCGATACAGATAGCCTACTATACAGGCTTGCGTATTGGAGAGGTCTGTGGTCTGACTTGGCAGGACATCAACCTTGAAGAACAATATCTGACAGTACGCCGCAGTATGCGTTACAACGGGGCAAGGCACAAAACAGAAATAGGAGCAACAAAGCGTAAAAAAATCCGCACCGTGGACTTTTGCGATACGCTTGCCGCAATCCTGAAAACTGCGAAAACAGAACAGCACAAAAACCGTTTCCGATACGGGGAACTGTACAGCCTTAATTACTATTTGGAGGTCAAAGAAAAAGACCGCACCTACTATGAGGTTTACAGTCTGCCGAGGTCGGAGGAAGTCCCAGAGGGGTACAAGGAATTATCCTTTGTCTGCCTTAGACCTGACGGGGCATTTGAAGCACCGAGTACGGTGGGGATTATGTGCAGGACAGCGAGAAAAAAGGTGGAGGGATTGGAGGACTTCCACTTCCATATGCTCAGACACACTTATACAAGCAATCTGCTTTCAAACGGTGCAGCACCTAAAGATGTGCAGGAACTTCTCGGACACGCTGATGTCAGTACCACAATGAATATTTACGCTCACGCTACAAGGGAAGCAAAGCGTACTTCCGCAAGACTGCTGGATAAGGTAATCGGCGGAGAATAAAAGTTTCCCTTGTTTCGGCTCATAAGGGCAAAAACAAGGGAAAATACCTAAGGTTTGAACATTTAATAGGCGATATGCCTTGAAAATACAGGGTTTATAGAGGGTTGAATAGATAAACTTGAATTTGTAGAGCTAATTACAGTCTATTAGAACATATTTACATTCTTCGCAAGCCCAAGCTTTTGTACGATTTTGAGTTACTCCATTACCAACGGGAATATGAATAGCACCATTTTTAATTGCATTTCCTTCTGTAAAAAAATACAAACTTTAGATTTAAAATAGTCTTCCCTTGCCCAATACAATGCCCCTTTTGCACTAGGTCCAAGTGCTCCAAGTACCATATTTTTCCCACATTTAGGACATATCATTTCATCAACCTCCCATATTCAAAAATTTGTTTTAACAAGTCATCAAATTACGATTTCTCTTTCTATTCAACTACACGCCAACTTCTTTAAAATTTTAACATTATATTTAAGCTCATTCAAAGAACTCAAATAAACACACATGTGGAATCTTCAAATTAAGTTTGTTTATTTGAAATTGCAATATAACTGCATATAGAAATCAGAAAATTTATACAGTACAAAACAACCGCTCCTAAACTAAACAATGTTTCTCCAAGATAAGTTAGTCCTGGCATAAATCCATATCCAGGTAAATCATTATAGTAAATCATCAGTCCTATGGATATAAGCAGCGGAACTAGTTCTGCCGAAAACAATATCCGCCAAAGCTTTTTTGTTTTCTTGCGAATGGATATCACAAATAATATTATTTGAAATATTAAAATCACTATATATGTAATCAGTAGGAACAGTGCCATTACTATTTCCCTCCGTAAATTCCGATTTGTTTTACCCATTTTAACATAAAACTCACCCAAGTTAAAACTACAATTATCAATCATTCTACTCTCCCTGACACCAAGTGCCACAAAAGTGCCCAACTTGCCTACAAACATTCCCAGTGTTTATGCGGGTTTTCAAAATCACAATAATTAATGCATGGAAATAATAAAGAATGAATTTCTTCACAAGACGACCGTTCCCCTCCTAGTCAGTAGGCACGAAAAGAAAAAAGGGAATGGTTTTTCAACCATTCCCATCTTAATGAGCCCACCGGGGTTCGAACCCGGGACACCTAGATTAAAAGTCTAGTGCTCTACCAACTGAGCTATGAGCCCACAATATATACTAAATATAAGCTGCTATCTATTTCAATCATCCAGCTTCGGATTCTGTCTACCGAGCTGGGCTAGCTGGATTCGAACCAGCGTAATGCAGGGATCAAAACCCTGTGCCTTACCGCTTGGCGATAGCCAAGAAATAAAAAAAGGGTGGGTACAGGGATTCGAACCCTGGACCTTCAGAGCCACAATCTGACGCGCTGACCAGCTGTGCTATACCCACCATAATGCAAAAGTCATAAGCTACTGGCCATGACTCATAAAAAAAAGTGTGCCCGGGGGGATTCGAACCCTCGACCCACGGCTTAGAAGGCCGTTGCTCTATCCAGCTGAGCTACGAACACACAAAGCGGTGATGGGAATCGAACCCACGTATCTAGCTTGGAAGGCTAGTGTTCTACCATTGAACTACACCCGCATAATTATTAAGTTGTAAATCGGGGTGACAGGATTCGAACCTGCGACCTCTTGATCCCAAATCAAGCGCTCTAGCCAAGCTGAGCCACACCCCGTTTTTGTTTCTTGCGTTTGCTCTGTTCCGCAACGCAAGAATGATTATATTATAAGGTGTACTATCTGTCAACACTTTTTTTGAATTTTTTTTATTTTTTTTTAAAAATTTCTCCGCAAATCTGTGAACCCGCATATTTACTGGGTTTATACATATCTCAAATCAAACGTCATTTCGCCATTATCATCAATTTCTAACATAATATATGTGCATCTTTTGTCTGCCTGACGTGGATATGAGATACTTCCAGGATTAATAAATGTCAGTTCATCTTCAACCAGAATCAATGGTCTGTGAGTATGTCCAAACATAACTATATCTATTCCCCTTGCTATACATTCCTCCCTAAGAGTCTGTAAATCAAGTGAAACACAATAATTATGACCGTGTGTTAATAAAATTTTTCTACCGGCAAGCTCAATTTCACGTTCTCTTGGAAGTGGTGAAAAAAAGTCATTATTGCCTGGTACCATTATTGTTTCACACCCAGCAAGCTCCTGTATTATATCTTCTTCTCCTTCTATATCACCAAGATGAATGAGTAAATCAAATGGCTGCTCATTATATATTGCCTCTGCCAGATTACCATGTCTTCTGTGTGAATCGCTAACAATCATTATCCTCTGCATAAAACCTCCAGAATGAGCCAATTAAAGACACTCATCCAGTTCTTTCTTTATAAGTTCAAGTGCTTTACCTCTGTGGCTTATCTTATTCTTCTCTTCAGGATCAAGCTGTGCTGATGTTTTACCATATTCTGGCAGATAAACTATAGGGTCATAACCAAAACCGTTCTCTCCAACGATTTCCTTGCTTATAAGCCCCTCCATTGTGCCTCTCTTAACAATTTCCCTTCCATCAGGAAAACACACCGCTATGGCACATACAAACCTGCCGCTTCTGTCCTGCCCTTCAACACCCTCAAGTCGTTTAATAAGAGAAGCATTTTTAATATCATATGATGTATCATGTCCCATATATCTTGCAGAATACACGCCAGGCTCTTTATTAAGATAATCAATTTCAAGTCCTGAATCATCTGCCATTGTAAGCTGCCCTGTAAGTTTACAGACAGCTCTCGCCTTAATCAGCGCATTTTCTTCAAATGTAGTGCCATTTTCCTCCACATCTAGGTCAATTCCAGCATCCTTAAGAGAAATAATATTATATTCTTTAAGAATTTCTTTAACTTCCTTAACCTTGTCCTTATTATTAGACGCTAAAATAATTGTAGTCATAATTATCTGTCCTGTCCCTTCTCTTTCTTAGGTGGCTTTGGTCCCTGGAATGAGTAAAAATATGTCTTTAACATTCCATTATATATCTTTCTGTTCTTATCCGGCTTTCTGCCAAAATATTTGACAGCATCCTCATATGAAGTAATCATATAGGCTGACCATGAATCTAGCTTTGCAAACTGTCGTCCAAATGCAGAATATATTCCAGGAAGTGTTTCCTTGTCCTCAAGTCTTTCACCATAAGGCGGATTAGTTATAATAAAACCGTATTTCTTATGATGGCTTAGGTCTGCCACGCTTCTTTCCTGAAAATGTATTAACTTCTCTACACCGGCATTCTCCGCATTGCTTCTTGCCTTTCTGATAACATCTGCGTCAATATCAAATCCCTGGATATCAGTTTCAATATCAAGATTAATCATATCCTCAGCTTCTTCAACAGCATCATACCACAATTGCTTGTCAATTATATTAGTCCACTTCTGTGCAGTAAACTTACGATTCATTCCCGGTGCAATATTAGCTGCTATCATAGCTGCTTCAATTGGAAATGTACCACTTCCACAAAATGGATCAACAAGAATTCTGTCACTTTTCCAAGGAGTCAGCATAATAAGAGCAGCAGCAAGTGTCTCAGATATAGGAGCTTTTCCAGCTGCCGGCCTATATCCTCTCTTATGAAGTGAATCACCTGACGTGTCAAGTGCAATAGTGACAATATCTTTCATAATAGTTACTCTTATAGGATAAGAATCACCATCTTCCTCAAACCATCCGATTCTATAATGCTCTTTAAGTCTCTCTACAATTGCTTTCTTAACAATTGACTGGATATCAGAACTGCTGAACAGTTTACTGTTAACAGAATTAGCTTTGGTAACCCAGAATTTACCATTCTTAGGTATGAATTTCTCCCATTCAAGGTCTTTGGTTTTATCAAATAGCTCTGTAAATGTTTCAGCCTTAAATTGGCCCACTTTAATCAAAATACGCTCTGTTGTCCTTAAATTGATATTAGCACGGCATATGGCCTCAGAATCGCCCACAAAAGTGACCTTCCCATCTTCTACTGATGATATATCATATCCAAGATCATATATTTCTCTTTTTAATACTGATTCCAGGCCAAAATG
Source organism: Eubacterium sp. AM46-8 (assembly GCF_003466705.1). Classification (NCBI taxonomy): domain Bacteria; kingdom Bacillati; phylum Bacillota; class Clostridia; order Eubacteriales; family Eubacteriaceae; genus Eubacterium; species Eubacterium sp. AM46-8. The sequence continues at coordinate 1,779 of NZ_QSEU01000017.1, read as the reverse complement.
GCAGGGAGCAATTAATTCGTATGTATTCATATATCCTCCAAATGTACATTTATATATATATTAATGCCTATGCAAATGAGTGTCAATCCGTTAATTGATTACACAATTTCCCTTATATGCCTCAAATCCTCCAACCACTGTCTTACATCGATATCCGAGTCTTGACATTTTCTCGCATACAATCAGACTTAACGCGCCTTTATCACAATAAAAAATATATGTTCTCTCTTTATTACTGAATAATCGTCTGAATTCATACGAAACTTTTCCGTATCGGAATATATTATTTATATCTGCCATCAGCTTATTATATTCATAATGTATAGCACCCTTTATTCTTGCCTGTAAGAATTTGGCTTCTTCTCTTATATCTATTATTGTTACATAGGGATCATTTACATAATAATCTATTTTTCTGGAACTAACCATTTCACATGACATATGTTACCTGCATAATATAGATTTTATTATATTATACTTTCATTATATCGTTTTATTACCACTTTGTTATGTAAGGCCGCGTATGCGACCCATATTCTGACTAATAGCAGTCAGACTCATCTGAACCTGATTTCTTATTCTTAGAATTCTTAGATGACTCGTTTTTGCTGTTTGTGGAATTAGTCTCATTGTATGAATTTCTTGAGTTTGTTGAATTGCTGGAATTAGTAGAATTCTTTGAATTTGTTGAATTTTTTGATGTGTTCTTTGACATAATATCAACCTCCATTAATATTTTTCATTAATGTAGTATTGCTGTTTTGTCTGTTTTTATTCATTAGAACACTTATAAATATATTTTGATATTAAATATTCCTCAGATAATAAAAAAACCTTGCATATCTGCAAGGTTAAATAAATGTACGTGACAAGATTCGAACTCGCGACCTTCTGGTCCGTAGCCAGACGCTCTATCCAGCTGAGCTACACGTACTTCCTAAACACTCTCGTGTTTAGTGCCGGCAACGGGAATCGAACCCGTATGGGAGTATAAGTCCCGCAGGATTTTAAGTCCTGTGCGTCTGCCAGTTCCGCCACACCGGCTTGGTGTACTATTAATTATTGCCATCATAATGATAGCAGCGACCCGGATGGGGTTCGAACCCACGACCTCCGCCGTGACAGGGCGGCGCTCTAACCAGCTGAGCCACCAGGCCATAACGAGTAGAACAAGTGGACCTTCGGGGACTCGAACCCAGGACCGACCGGTTATGAGCCGGTTGCTCTAACCAACTGAGCTAAAGGTCCAAAAAGCCGACTGTCGGAGTCGAACCAACAACCTGCTGATTACAAATCAGCTGCTCTGCCATTGAGCCAAGTCGGCAATTTGAATTTCCTTTATGTTCTACTCTATGACTCCAAGGGGATTTGAACCCCTGATACCACCGTGAAAGGGTGGTGTCTTAACCGCTTGACCATGGAGCCGTATAAAAAAATATAAGAATGAATTGGAACAATTATCCTATTGTCCTATATCCATTCTTATAACTCCCCGAGTAGGGCTCGAACCTACAACAACTCGGTTAACAGCCGAGTGCTCTACCATTGAGCTATCGAGGATTATAAACTTGAAAGATTGCTCTTTCAAAACTGCACATTAAAATTCTTTCATCCGATTACTCTTAAGAATAACTCTCTTTGTTCTATCCAAACCGTCTTAACCTTTTCTTTTGGTTAAGCCCTCGACCTATTAGTACAGATCAGCTCCATATGTCACCACACTTCCACCTTCTGCCTATCTACCTCGTCGTCTTCAAGGGGTCTTACTAACTTACGTTA
>NZ_QSEU01000016.1:0-80834 GCF_003466705.1 Eubacterium sp. AM46-8 | reverse complement strand
CTTCAACGTCCAATCTGCCACGCTTCGACTCCCTTTTGGACTTCATCTTACCTTCTCCTCGCTTCAACGTCCAATCCGCCACGCTTCGGCTTCCCTTTTGGACTTCATCTCACCTTCTCCCCGCTTCAACGTCCAATCCGCCACGCTTCAGCTTACCTTTTGGACTTCCTTGTGCCTTCCCTACACGCTAAAGTCCACTCCCCCTCCAGATGAGCCTACGACATCTGGTGCGGCGGGCGACATCTGGAGGCGCTGGCGGAGTGAGCGGCGGGCGGGTGGATAGTGTTAGTTTCAGACCGTTGGAAAACGCCTGCACTTAATGAGCTGGGAGCCGCATTTTATGCGGCTAACCAGCGAATTTAGTACAGTTGCGTTTTCCACCGAGCGAGAGCGTGTCTGAAAATGACACTATCCCCCGCCCACAGCGTTCGTCTGCCACAACCTCCCGTATGTCACAACCCAATCCCCACCAGATCCTCTTTCTCCAGCATCGCCAGTATATTCTTATCCACATCCTTAAGTCCGACTATCCTTGTTGCCTGATTGGATATGGCTTTTTCAAGATAGTTCCTTACATCTCTTGCATTAGCATAGCCTTCCGGCTTATTGGCTACCCGGTCTGTAAAGAATCTTCTTGCTTCCTCAAGTGCATCACGGGAAAGCATGTATTCCTGTTTCTTGCAGTTGTTTATAAGTATCTCAACCTCTTCCTCGGCTGTGTAATCCTCGAAGTTAATGAATTTATTAAATCTTGAACGCAGTCCCGGATTGGAATCTAAGAATTCCTCCATCAGTTCTGTATAACCTGCCACTATTACAACTAAATCATCTCTGTGGTCTTCCATTCCTTTTAATAATGTGTCTACAGCTTCCTGTCCGAAATCGCCCTGACCTTTTCCATTAGTAAGTGTATATGCTTCGTCTATGAACAGGACTCCTCCAAGTGCTGATTCTATTACCTCTGCAGTCTTCGTCGCTGTCTGACCTATGTAACCACACACAAGTCCTGAACGGTCTACTTCCACAAGATGTCCTTTTGAGATTGCCCCTATTGCCTTATATATTCTGGCAAGCAGTCTTGCAACTGTCGTCTTTCCTGTTCCTGGATTTCCCATGAATACAAGGTGTTTGTTGACGCTTGTCTGCTTCATTCCCATCTGCTCACGCATTTTCTGAACTTTAAGAAGATTAATAAGTGCATTGACATCTTCTTTAACTGCAGTAAGTCCCGTCAGTGAATTAAGTTCTGCAATTAGTTCATCAGCGTCCGGCTTTTCGTCATCTTCTGTCTCTGCCTGTATTGTCACACTCTTGTAATCAGGACGCAGCAGACCGTATGATTTAAGATTCTCGTCCAGCATCACACAGTATGATGATAAAACATTTATCTCGACCTCGGTGCTTTCAGTATTCGCAGCCAGATATTCCTGTCCGAGCTTCCTGTAGCTTTCTGCCAGCGTCCGCGCCTCTTTGTTGTCGTATCTGTCGTTCTTAATCTTGTGTCCTGCATTGGCAAGTATAAAATACTTAAATGTCTCTGGCATTTTTGTAATATAGCCTGCTCCAAGCATGTTGCGGTTCTTAATATCAGCCGCCATTAAGGCACTGACCTCAAACCCCAGCTTCTTCTTTATAAATGCTTTTTCCTGCTCACCGTACCTTTCATCTATCATTGATATATATATTAGGAAATGCAGAAACTCCTTCTTAAGATTGTCGCGGAGCCTTGTATTTCCTGCCAGCTTCACAATGCCATTCTGCTCTATATAATCACACATTTCGTAGCACATATTAATTGAATCCATATTTATCTCCCCATTATTTTTATAGAGTCATTTAAAAGCTATGTCCTCCGCCGGAACTTCCACCTCCGTCAGACGAACCCCCTCCAGAACCCGAATAATCGCCAGAGCCACCACTGTAATCAGATGACTCCCTCCTTACCGTAGTATGTTCCTTTATCAGTTCCTTGCTGACCTTTACACTAACAAATGAATTGTTCGCTATTCCAACCATTTCTCCACATCTATCTGCTGATTTTCTACTTGCTCTTGATATTTTAAGAACTGTAAAATTAGCAGTTACTCCGAGCAGCATAGCCAGTAACACATTATTAATAATCTGCATTGGTCTTTTGACTTTACCACCTGCAAGGCAATTTTCTGCCTGTGTAAATGCATTTATTGCGCATTTGCCATAATCTCCTGCTGTAGCACTTTTATAGACATTATCTGTTATTGAATTAGCTTCTGCATTCCGGATTATTTTACGCGTACTACCTGTACAGTACATATATATTTCTCTGTTATACATGTCTATTGTAAACATTATTACTGGTGCAGTCTTTGAACTGCCAAAATGTTCTGCACAATAATTCTGACAGATATCAGCTGTGTTCCTTCCATATTCTGTTGAATCTGTTGTATAAAATATAACATTTGTATTCCTGGATATGCTTTCCATAACATCATACAACTGCGGCTTATCAGTATCTTTTATCAGATAAGCACTATCATCATATATTATTGTATAACTGGTGTCAGTTTTACCACTTTCACTGGCGCTTACCTGCTGTGTGCCAGATATGCCGCATATAATAAAGGAACAGAAAATTATAATTACCGTCAGAAATTTTTTAAGATATCTCAATGTTTTCCTGTCCTCCTTTGTATTCTTTAAACTGCGGCAATGGTCTTGTACAGCTGTAATTATAATCTCTTATAATTCCAATCACCACAATTACTTCTGATGCCAATGCCATGGCTGTCGCGACATAATACCATATATCATGCACAGGATTAATAACTGCGACTGCCATAATGATTATGTTAATTATAACTGAAAGCACAAAAACCGGTGATGGCACTGTATTATTCTTTTTAAGTGCCTCATATTTATGATAGTTCTTAATAATCATAATCACCTGCATTACAAATGTTACTGCACATATTACAGCTTTAACCCATTTGCTGCTTTCCCTGTATTCGGAATTAACTGTTATGACAAAACTTATAATAAAGTACATGAGCATAAATGCTCCAACTGTAATTGCAACTAATTTTGATATGTCCGATTTTTTCAATTTATAAGTTCTTTTTATTTCCCTGTCATACATTTTTCTTATGTTAGCATCGTAAAATAAACCTGCTATAAGATTAAATACTGCTGCTATTCCTATCATTGTCTTTGCTGTAAACATGACACTCTGAAAGCACATAAGAATTATAAATAAAATGGCTGATATGATTGCTGACACACCAAAAAACTTCTTAAAGTCTACTGGCAGATCGCAATTCATTTTCCCTGTATGTCCATTAATAACAGCATATGCTACCCTGTTTCTGTTCTGATAAGACATAAACCATACCGGTTTTAAAATGTCCTCTTTACAGAATATCTTAATCTGTGGCTCCTGTTCTGTCTTATTTATGTGCATGTTGCTTCCGACTTTACATTTAATCTGATTATTTATGTATTCTTTCGAATTGACATATGCATAATTCTCATATTCTGAAGCTGGCACATCCGACATATCTGCGTAAAATCCGCACAGATAACCTAGTCTGAAATCCACTACTGCCTTTGAATCAGTTGCATCATTTACCGCCTCGCTTAAATCATCCCGGAATAATCCCGAGGCATCATGTGTAATACCTTTTACATAACCATGAACTGGCGCGTGTATTTTCCAGTATTTTTTTGTTGTATATATTTTCTTTTTTTTCTTTTTGGTTGTCTCTGTACTGCCATATGCATCATAAACACCGGCAACCTCCGCATCATAACTATGATATGGCAGATATATTCCTCTGAATTCATTGATTCCGTCCGCTGTCTTATATTCATCAGGTACATACATATTCTTTTTTGCAAAATTCTTGAATTTTGTCTTACATACACGCTTTTCAACTTTAAAAGGGACTATTAATTTCGGCGCATCTATTGTTTCCGTTCTCTGCTGTAAAATTGCAGATGCACCACAATAGCTGCAAAATCCCGCTATCGTATTATCTGCCGTATATATTCTTCCGCCACAGGACGGACATACATATTCATTTATTTCATATAGAGAACTTTCAGCATCTTTGTCCTTTTTTATTGCCTGTACATCATATTTATTACCGCATCGTGAACACCGCAATTTACCTGTTTTTATATCGTATTTTAACTCGGCTCCACAACCTGGACATCCATACATTTCTTCCCCTCCTGTTTTATGTAAGATTTTCCATATGTTATATCAATTTCGTAAACACATACAGCACCACTAGAAATATTATATTGTAAACTGTAAATACGGCAAAATATTTTCCCTTTTTCTCTGGCACTTCATTGGCATACAGCTTGTACGATATGAGGCTTGCCATTGACGCTATGAGCGTACCAAGACCTCCAATGTTCACCCCTATTGCGAGGTTCTTTATATTGTCTGTAAATCCTGATAACAGCAGTGCCGCCGGAACATTGCTTATGCACTGGCTTGTTATTATTCCTACTTCCAGCTCCCGGCTATTCACGATTCCTGCAAGAAAATGTGCCACAGGTTCAACCCTTCCCATATTGCCTGTGAATATGAAGAATCCGATAAATGTTAATAGCAGTGCATAATCTGCCTTCGCAAGCACATTTTTCTCCAGCAGTAATACCGTTATGAGAACGGCTGCTGCAAGTATATACCATGTCAGCACTCTTGAGACAACTAAAAGTGCAAGAATAAATAATACGCTGTAGGCCATGACTCGTGGCACTGATGTATTATGTGCAGCTTCGCTGTCTGTATCTTCTATACATATTATTTCGTTCTTATTCTTTATAAGAAGGATTGATATAACCAGAAGCAGGGCTGAAACTATTGTGTATGGCAGCAGCCACATTATGAATTCTCCGATTCCTTTTCCAGCCAGTCCATACAGATACAGATTCTGCGGATTACCAATCGGTGTCAGCATACTTCCAAGATTCGCAGCTATCGTCTGCAATACAACTACTGGTATCATAAGCTCCTGCCTGCCACACTGCTTAAGCATCATTATTGCAAATGGGACAAATGTTATAAGCGACACATCATTTGTTATAATCATGCTGCTAAAGAAATTCAGTCCTACAAGAACTGCAATAAGCTGCCACATTTTTCGTGTTCTTGTAAGAAGGGCATGTCCGATTTTTTCAAAAATGCCGTTCTGCATATAGCCTTTCGTTATTATCATCAGACTCCACAATATTCCAAGTGAACGCCAGTCTATGTAACCGGCATATGCTTTGTCTGGTTTTATAAAAAACATTGAAACGATTGCAAGCACCCAGCTTATTGTAAGTACTGCATCTTTCTTTAAATAATTATAGATTCTCTTCATGACATTTTCTCTCTTAATATAGTAATTGCTTTATATTTTACAATATATTTTTTATCCTTTACAGTATTAGTTGTCAAAATATATATACAAGTTTATAATAACAAAAGTTTTGCATAGGAGATTCTATTATTTATGAAAAAATTATTAGACAAATGGATTAGTATTAGTCTCATTAAAAGAATTATTGGAGGACTGGCACTTGGTATTATTCTTGGTCTGCTCGTTCCAAAGGCTTCCGGCATTGCTCTTTTCGGAAGTGTTTTCGTTGGCGCACTTAAGGCTATTGCGCCACTTCTCGTTTTCGTGCTTGTCATAAGTTCTTTATGCCATTCAGGAAAAAGTCATGGCGGTGTTATTAAAACCGTAATTATTCTGTACATGTTCAGTACCATTCTTGCCTCTGTAATCGCAGTATTTACAAGCAAATTATTTCCGGTTACGCTCACTCTGACAGAAGGCATTGAAGAAATGTCATCACCGGGAAGTATTGGTGATGTATTTAACTCTTTATTAATGAATATTGTTGAGAATCCTATTACTTCTCTTACTAAAGCTAACTATGTAGGTATTCTTGCATGGGCTGTTGTTATCGGTATTGCATGTAGACATGCCAAAGAATCTACTAAAGATATGCTTGTAGATATCTCTAATGGTCTTTCCAAGGTTGTTACCTGGATTATTAATTTTGCTCCATTTGGTATTATGGGACTTGTATTTGATACTGTGTCAAACAATGGTATGTCAGTATTTAAGGAATATGGAAAGCTTCTTATGCTTCTCGTTGGTACTATGCTTTTTATTTATTTCGTTACCAACCCGATTCTTGTTTTCTGGTGTACACACAAGAATCCCTACCCACTTGTATTCAGATGTTTAAAAAAGAGCGCACTCACTGCATTTTTCACAAGAAGCTCCGCTGCCAATATTCCTATTAATATGAAGGAATGTGAGGATATGGGACTTGACAGGGATACTTACTCTGTAACTATTCCGCTCGGCGCAACTATTAACATGGACGGTGCCGCTATTACGATTACTGTTATGACACTTGCCGCAGCCAATACTTTAGGTATTACTGTTGATATCCCAAGTGCAATTCTTTTAAGTATTCTTGCAGCGCTTTCTGCATGCGGTGCTTCTGGTGTTGCCGGTGGTTCACTCCTGCTTATACCTATGGCTTGCTCATTATTCGGTATTCCTAATGATGTTGCAATGCAGGTTGTCGGAATCGGCTTCATCATCGGTGTTATTCAGGATTCTGTTGAAACTGCACTTAACTCATCATCTGACCTTTTACTTTCTGCTTCTGCTGAGTTCAGACAGTGGAGAAAAGAAGGCAGGGAGATTACATATTAATATGATTAATGCAAAAATGTCTGGCATGCTGCTCTACTGCGGCACACCAGACATTTTTTATATTACGGATTATTTTTATCTGTTCTTAATCATGCTTACAACTGCTAGAACAGCATTTATTAGACACCATACTGACCAGATTACTAAGTCACTGTAATTACCATATCCTGCGAATCCGAATAAAGCAGCAAGTCCAAAAAGCACAATCAGCGCTATATCGTGTCCCTTGCCAGTCTTATTTCTTGTAGCTATCGATACAATTCCGCCTGCCAGCATAAGTATTCCAACTACAGCACCGACACTTCCTGATACTCCTCCGTTATCCTCAAGTGCATTAACTACTCCTGCCGCACATGACTGGAACATAACTACTGCAAATAATATTATTGATATTATTCCTGATACTAATTTCCATACTTTCATTATGTTTATCCCCCTACTGAAGTTTTATTATTACTTTTTCACTTGTCCATATATTAGCTGAATATTCCAGTTCTATCGACTCTGCATTAACAGGCACTTCAAATACAACATCAAAGCTTATCTGTCTGCCTGATGAAATACTGCCAATCGTGAAATCTGAATCTGACATCATATATTTCTGTTCACAACTCACATCGTCTGCATAGCAGTCAAAATCACCTGTACTTACATATATGTCTGTATTCCCTGTGTTCTCAAATGTGAAATCTGCTCTTATGTATTTCATTCCATCTGCTGGTGAATACAATCCATAAGGATTATCGTAATCTGTGTAATCTGTATCAGCATCTGTTACTGTACATTTAAGACCTTTCTTCTCAAAGCTTCCACCAACCATAACAACATTATCACTTGAAGCAGCTCTCTTATCTGATGTACCTCCCGCATTACTGTTGTCCACACTTGTGTCTGAACCGCTTCCCATTGCCATTACTGCAAATACTATCAGGCATAACAACACCCCTATGTACTTTCTGATTCTCTTCATATGATTTCCTCCTCATATCATTATCATGTCTTTTTATAATAAAAACAGCCATCAATTCTGCAATTATTTCCACAATAATATCCATCACATCAAATGTTCCCCTTACACATCCGGTTAATTGAAGGATTTCTATAATTGTTGAAAACACGCCTGCCAGTGCAGACATTTTCCACACATCAGCTGTTCTATTACCAGTAACTGCCACTAAAGAAAATACCAGCGCATACGCCCACAGCATATCTGGTACATAACTGCGCACAATTCTTACAAATGTATTCTCCACCCCGACATGCAAGCCTGTTCCCATAATCCTGTCTATATTCTTTACAAATATGACATCCGGCGAAGTTATGTAATAAAACAGACTTCCTGCAAGTATTGGAATAACAACATTTGCCCATGCAAAACATTTCTTCATGTACATACCTATATTTCAACTAAATTAATAAAGCTATCTTTAATATGAATGTTATCATATGTTCTATCGAAATCTGTGTGCTGACAGCACAAAAGGGGCTGCCACACTAATTTCTTAATGTGACAACCCCTTTATAAAATACTCTCTATTATTGCAACAACTATTGCAAAAAACATCAATAATGCAAAGCATAGTGCAAAACCATATACACATGTAAGAATAAAGCTTAAAGCATTAACTTTCTTCATTCCCGGCAGTTTTCTTCTTATATTAAGGTAATTGCCAAACCATAATGTCATTCCAAGCAACATAATAAAAATTGCTATTTTATACACTGCCTGTTCCCATCCAGTCATTATTACTCCTGTGTCACTGTCTGTAAATGTGACACTCAGCGACAGCAATATTATTAATGCATACCATCCTAATGCAGCTATACAGCATATTATGTTAGTTCCTCTGAAACCCGGTGGCAGAAAACGCCTCCATGAGCTGTTAATATTATAATTCTTATTCTGATATTTTCTGTATGTATTGGTAATCTTTTCTTTTACTGTACGATATGATGCAGCAGCTGCTTCTGTATTGTCCGTTCCAAATGCACTATCATCACTCCTGTTACCAGTCTGACTGCCTATGATATATAATACTTCTCTCAGCTCTGTTGCTGACTGGTATCTGTCCCTTGCATCTACCATTAAACATTTTCTTAAAATGTCTGTAAAGCGGCACTGTGCTATCCCTGCTCCCGGCTTGTCGCCTGTCATGATGTAATTAATTGTCGCACCCAGTCCATATATATCCGTACGCTCGTCTGACTGTCCGAATCCAAACTGCTCAGGTGCGGCAAAATACACCGTTCCAAGCATCTTAGTATCTTCGTTCTTGTCGGCATTTACATGTCTTGCCGCATTAAAATCTATCAGATGCACATGTCCGTTTTTTTCAATAATTATATTAGATGGTTTTATATCTCTATGAACAATTACCGGTTCTAACTGCTGTAAGCACACAAGTATATCTGCAAGCTGTACAGCAATATCATATGCCTGTTCTTCATTAAGCAGTCCCTGTTCATCTAATACCTGCTTAAGACTTCTGCCCTGTATATATTCCTCAACAACTATAAGCCTTTCACCATCCGCAATACATTCCTTTACCGCAGGAACTCCCTCAATTCTCACAGAGGCAAGCTGCTCATATACATCACGCGAATAAATATCAAGTGTCTTCTTAACACAAAACTCGCTGTTTCTTATGTCCTGAACAAGCACTATATTCTGTTTTCCTTCAAGTACTGTCAGTTCCCTGTAAAATGACAGCCTGCTCTCCTCTTCTAATGTCATATTTTCATCCTTATTGTAATTTAATGTTTATTATTATACACTATATCAATAGAAAATGTGTACTCTATTGTGAAAGGCGGAATTAATAATGAACGAAAAACCGACTTATGAACTTGATAAAATCTTAAGTTCAGTTGAGCCTGAACATTTTAACAGATACCGTAATGAAGAAGATACTGACGCTCAGATATCTGTCAGTGAATTCTTTAACCATTATATAGGAATCCACGGACTTCAATTAAGTGATGTTATACGACAAAGTGATATTCCAGCTAATTATGCATACGGAATACTTAATGGCAATCGTACCAATCCAAGCCGTGACAGAGTAATTGCTCTCTGCATCGCATGCCATATGAACCTTACTGATACCAACCGTGCGTTAAAAACTGCAGGCTTAAGCCCTTTGTATTCCAAGGTCAGCCGCGATGCTGCAATTATAATTATGATTAACAAATGTGAATATGACATTGGAATTATTAATGAATTTCTGTATGGACATAATCTCAATATTCTTTCTACAACCAGCAACAAGGAGGCTTAACTATGAACATAATTGACTCACACATTCATATATGCCGCTGCATCAATGGATTTGGAAACAGCGGAGAAATGCAGGCTATAGGCGGAGGTTACGCAAGCTACGCTGATGGAACTATATTCCAGATGATACCAGAGTGTCTCGGTGAATATGATGTAACTCCGGAAGCGGTTCTTAAGGTTATGGACGAGGCTGGTGTTTCCAAGGCTGTTATGCTTCAGGGCAATTTCTTAGGACCGCAGAATCTCTACACTTATGAGGCTGCAAAGAAATATCCTGACCGTCTTGCTGCAGCAGCTACTTACGACCCATTCTGCAGAAATGTTGATTCTATAAGAAAGCATTTGTTTGAAGACCTCGGAATTAAGATTGTAAAGTTCGAAGTCAGCACAGGAAGCGGACTTATGAGTTATCATCCTACTATTCCTCTTGATGGTGATGTTATTGAGGAAATGCTGTCATTTGCTGAAAAGCATCAGAATATTGTTGTGTTCGATATCGGCCGCTACCCTGCCGAGTGCTGGCAGCCAGAAGCCCTCGCCCGTGCAATTAAAAGACACCCTGACACGCAGTTTGTTGTATGCCATCTTCTTGCTCCACGCGGACTTATTCAGGAAGATGTATGGCTTAAAGGAATGGAGACACTCACGCTTGACAATGTTGTATTCGACCTTGCAAGCCTTCCTTCTAATCAGGGTAAAGACGCCAGATACCCTTATCCTGACGCAATCCATTATATTAAACGCGCCATCGAACTTGTCGGAAGCGACCGACTTATGTGGGGAAGCGACCTGCCTATGAATCTGTGCAAGGACAGCTACAGACACCTTATTGATTACATTGTCTTAAGCAATGAAATATCAACACCTGACAAGGAAAATATCATGGCTGCTACTGCAGCTAAAGTATATTTCAAATAATCCACATATTTAATATATCCCTCAAAAGCACTGTTTACCTGCTTTTGAGGGATTTTTATATTCTCCTGTTGACATATTATGCATATCATGTTATATATACTACGACAGATGTACTACGGCTGTCGTAGTATCGCCTGTCGTAGTAATTATCATTTATTTAATATTTATTATCAGGTGAATCAGCACCTGCAATTAATCCGAAGGGAGGAGTATGCATGGCTGGCATCAGCAGCGACATTATACGAGGCTACAACGATACAATTATCCTGTATCTTCTGCTTGATAGGCCGTCTTATGGTTACGAGATTTCTAAGCAGATTAAGGCCATGACCAATGAGAAATATATTGTTAAAGAAACTACTCTTTACTCAGCATTTACACGAATGGAAAAGAACGGATATATTACTTCTTTCCCCGGTGTAGGCGAGAATGGCGGAAAAAAGCGTACCTATTATCAGATTACTGACGAAGGACGGCTGTATTATCAGTCAAAATGTAAAGAGTGGGCTCTTACTAAAGAAGTTATTGAAAAATTTATTGTGAAGGAGAATTAATGTATGGATACTATTAAAAGTTATCTTGAAACTATGTTTGCCAATCTCCCCGCAACTACTGAGGTTTTAAAGGCTAAAGACGAATTGTGGGGCATGATGGAGGACAAATATAATGAACTTATCAGCGAAGGTAAAAGCGAGAATGAGGCTGTAGGTACTGTTATCTCAGAATTCGGCAATCTTGACGAACTCGCAGAAACTCTCGGACTTAACAGACAGTCTTCTGCCCCTGTTGATAACAGACGCACTTTAACACAGGATGAAGCCAGAAGCTTTGTAAGTGCTGGCAGCCGACATGCATTTCTGACTGCATTAGGAGTTTTCTTATGTATTTTCTCAGTAGTTCCAGTGGCAGCCTGCAGTGCAATTCATAATAATTTTATCGAGACAATGGGCACTGTTGCTCTGTTTATTATAGCAGCCTTCGGTGTCGGCATATTTATAATAACTAATTCTTTAATGAATAAATACGACTATATTAAAAGACACGAATGTATCATCGATTATGCCACTGTCGGATATGTGCAGGATAAGAAGGAACAACTTCGCAACATTTCTATTGTGTGCCGCACTCTGGGAATTATTATGTGTATCATAAGCTTTGTCCCTGCTGCCGTTTTTGACGCAATCCCAATACAAGGACTTGACGATATCGGCGGCGCAGCAATGATTTGTATAGTAAGTGTCGGCGTATTCCTTATTGTTTTCGGTTCAATGGTTGAGACTTCATGTAAGACTTTACTTGCTCTTAATGGTGACAATGTAGCAGGCAGCTATGTTAAGAAGGAGAATAAAGAAGTCAGATATATTAACAATACTGCAACAACTATTATGTCTGTTTTCTGGCCTACAGTTACATGTATATATCTGTCAGTCAGTTTCATCACATTTGCATGGGCTTTAACATGGGTTATATGGCCTATTGCAGCTGTAATACACGCTATATTCAAGAGTATACTTAAAGACGATTCCATGGAGGTGTAATTATGAAGAAACGAATTTATCTGTCAATTATATATTTTATTACACTTATATGCATAATTATTGGCGTTCTTGGTAATGTATTTAACATTTCTCCTTTTACACGCATGACTATGGCATCCAGTGGCAAATATATTGAAAATTCTTCTGTTTATGATAATGTGTCAGACATATCTGTTGATATGAATCTTGGCAGTGTTGAGATTAAGAAAGGCAGCAGGCTTGAAGTTATCTATACAGGCGCTGAAAAGTTTAAGCCTGCTGTTTCTGTTTCTGGAACTTCATTAAATATTGAACAGCATGTAAAAGTACATCTTATGACTAATATCAAAAACTCAGACTGCACACTTACAATTACTATTCCTGACAATATCAGTCTTAATTCTATTCAGGCTGACCTTAATATGGGTGATATGGATGTTAACAATATACATGCTTCTTCTGGTGATTTCTCCATTGATATGGGTTCTCTTAAGATTGCTGATTCATCCATTAAGAATATAACTGCTGACAACAATATGGGTGATATTAAGCTTACCAATTGCGGCAGTGATGTCCTTAACCTTTCTGTCGATATGGGTTCTCTGAAAATAAGCGGTATGGATATTGATAAATACAGTGCCAATCTCTCTGTAGACTTAGGTGACATCAAGGTTAATGATTCTACTTATTCTCACAGCTATACTAATAATGCCGGCAGCGGTAAAAGTATAAATGCTGATGTTAATATGGGTGATATTAAGATTAACAGGTAATAAAGAACCGGGCCGCAAGAAAATCCCTCAAAGGATTCTCTCCGACCCGGTTCTTTGGCTTGTTTATAGTTTTATTAGATTTTAGCGTATCAGTTATCTTACATTCTTAATCTTACGCCTGCCTGTTACTGTTGCGCCTGCTGTTAAAGCAAGTACTGCTGCTACGATGTAAGCCATCATGCTGTTAGAATCGCCAGTCTTAACATCTGATACAGATGTATCTGCTGAACCTGCGTCTGATGTACCAGCACCATTTGTATCACCTGTTCCTTCTGTGCCTGCCTCAACCTTTACTAATGCATTGATTGCTGCTGTAAGATGCTCTGTTGCCTCATCAACATCTGCCTGATATTCTGCAACTGCAAGTGCATCGACTGCTTCCTCATACTCAAGCTTCATAGCTGCCCAGGATTCTGCTGTATAATCAGCTTCATTAAGTGCATCTGCTGCTGCAATAGCTGCTGAAAGCTTAGATGTATCACTTACAGGTGCTTTAATCTTAACGATATTAGCATCAGTTGCTTCAAAATCAATTGTAGTATCAGTATATCCTAATGCATATACTGTAAGTGACCAGTAACCTGTTCCATCATAACCTGCTGGTAACTGGCAGCGTGCTGAATCAGTAAGTCCAAGCTGGATTCCCATTGACTTATGCATCCAGTTATCTGCAGCAAATTTAGTACCATATGTAGCAACAGCATTTGTTCTTGTTGCATCATTTCCATAATATGTCCACTTAACAGCCTGCATCATAGCACCTAATGCGCCATAACCATCACCATTAATATCAACTCTTAAGAATTCACCGTATGAACCTGTAGCATCTTTTACTGTAGATGTAATGTTAGCAGCCACACTTATATCCTGCTCTGCAAATGACTTTCCACTTCCAGTCTGTCTTGCAGAGAATGAATATGTTCCATCTGCATTCTTAACTGCTGTCTTAAGTCCGTTAGTATCTGCATTAACTGCAGCTGTATACTCATATGAACTAAGCTTGACCTCACCGAATCCTCCGTATAACTTCTCACCATTCTTGACAACTTTGTAATGCTGCTCAAAATCAGCAAGATCAGATGTCTTAACCTTAACCGGAACATACTTAATACCAGTTACTTCATAAGAAGAAAGCTTAGATGTTGTACCATCTGTATTAGTAATTACTCCCTTACTATATGAAAGCTGTGTACCATCTGTAAGAATCATTATCTGATTCTTTGCATCACCAGTCCAGCCGGCAAGCTCATACTTCTTACCATCTTCTGTATCAATTGTTGCCATGCACTGGTAGCTTCCTCTGTGAAGACCATGATTGGTTGTAGCTCTTGTTACTGTATCAAAAGCGCCCTTATCATACTCACCATGTGTATCCTTCTCATCAGATGTTGTTACATCTCCTGCGTTATATACGCCCTCGTTAGCCCAGTATTCCTGCCATGTAAGACCAGCATATACATATGAATACTCATCATCTGCTGCATGTGTATCTGACACAAGTGCAGGAAGTGCTGTTACAGCAAGAACAGTAGCAGCTGCAACCGCAGCAATCTTAGTAAAAATGTTCTTTCTCATAATTCCTCCTTGTATTTTTTTCTATTACAAATCCGCCTACTTCTTAGCCGATTTATAAGCATAGTAAAATGCCTTCTTGATGGCATTGCTTGATTTGGTTGCACCAGATACTGCATCAACACCTGATGTACTCTGGTTTGCAAGAAGCTGTGCAGGAACCTTTGCATTTGCCATATTAAAATACTGTACATCCTGTGCGCCTGCTTCCGAAACTGCTGTAACTGATGTAATCACATCTCCTGATATGACTATTGTAACCGTTACATTGTAGTTATAAGTCTCACACATAGCGGAACCTGTATAAGTTCCATCTGCTTTAAATGTTGTATTAGCCGGTGCGTCACTGCCTGAACCGCCTCCCTGTGAATCATTGCTTCCACCAGAACCGTTATCTGTCTGACCACCATTTCCTGATATACCAGTTGATGAACTGCCAGATGAATTATCTGAGCCGGAATTATTCGTACCTGCATTATTAGAATCAGAATTGCTAATACCGGAATCCCCCGCATTCGCTGCATCAGAATTGTCAGACTGTGTATCTGACAGATTCGTCTGTCCAGCCTCTGCTGACGCAGAATCAGTACCTGTCTGACTGCTCTCAATCTCTTTGACCATTGCTGCAACTGTCTCTTCGTTAAAGAAATCATCCCATTCCTCATTATCTTCCGATGCCGACACTGTCTGTCTTCCTGCAAAGCACGCCACCGTCATCACTGCACATATAACCAATGCCAGTCCATACAGAACCGTCTCTGTTTTCTTACCGTATGTCTTTCCGGCTCTTGCTGCCTTTACTGATACAGCCTTTGCTATTCTCATAGCTGCATAGCCTAAGAAAACTATGCTGTAGATAACTACATTTGCAATATACATGCCAAGTCCAAGTCTCGCATAAGGTATGTTAATGAGCATAATGTGAACATACATAAGACCATAAAACACATATGCTGTGCGCTGTAACTGCTTCCACTTCTTAGCCTGCATCTTCTTTCTTACAGATGGAAAAGATGTAACTGTAAGCACAAGCATTATAGCTATAAGCACAAGACTTATTTCCGCAGCTGCAAGCTGTGTGGCTGATAAAAGGCTTGTCTTCGTAAATAACATTCTGAAATATGTCATTCCATATGTGAAATTATGACACAGGACGAGTATTGCCGCTGTAATTGACAATTCGCCTCTTATCTTCATAAGTGGTGCAATCAGCTTGTTGCCCTTTGGCAGTGCGCCAGTGTACATTACTACAACAAACATTGCCGTTCCAATCGAGCCTTTTGCAAATATTCCTAATATATTGTTCTTTACAAACAAAGGCATTGGCAGGAACTCAAGCAGGAATACCGCAATAGAGATTACTGCCGCACCTATATAAAATATATTGGCATATTTCTTAAGTGAATCTTTGAGAAAATATATAAATAAAGCTACGATTATAAGTGATATTATTAATAACATGTCTGCTCCTTCGGGTCTGTATATCTCGGTTAGCTATCTTTAACAAAAGTATATCCACCTATCTTTAATTAGCTTTCACTAACCGACCTATAGAATATATTTTTCTCACCACATTTGTCAATACAGACAGTTAATAATAATTCTCATTAAGGCTGTCTGGTAATTATTTCCTTATCCATATCTGTTGAAAATGTGTCTTTGATTCCTTCTGACACATACACTTTACTGCCATCAAAAAGTATCATATCAAAATCTATAGCACCGCTTCTGTAAAGTTCTTTAGCGCCGTCCAGCCCCATTACAAAAAGTGCCGTTGACAATGCATCTGCTGTAGTTTCATCTGAACACACAATTGTAACAGAAGTCAGGTCACTGTCTGAAGGATAACCTGTCTGTGGGTCTATAATATGATGGTATACCTGTCCGTCCTGCTCAAAATACCGCTCGTACCCGCCTGATGTAATGACAGCCTTATCCGCCGTGCTTAATATTCCAAGATAACTATTCTCACTGGCAGGATTCTGTATGGCAACTCTCCAGTCTGAACCGTCCGTCTTAGTTCCAAGCACCTGCACATTGCCCCCAAGATTGACAATCGCATGCTCAATGCCGCAATCCTTCATAATCTGGATAACCCGCGAAGATGTGTAGCCTTTGGCTATACCGCCAAGGTCAATGCTGGAACCACCTGTCAGTGCCACCTGCTGCCCGTTTACTGATACATTTGTATAAGAAACACCCTTAAGTGCCTCTGCAATCTCGTTGCTTTCAGGCACTCTGTAATTCTTCGTCGTAAATCCCCACAGCTCCATAAGAGGATATATCGTAATATCGAAAGCCCCATTGGTCTTTTCTGACACCTGCATTGCCCTGTTCATTATAAATGCCGTTTCTTCCGATACTTCTCCGCTTCCATTTTCATTTATCTTAGTAACATCACTGTCCGCATTTCCTACCGAAAACATTGCATCAAGCCGGTTAATCTCCTGCACCGCCTTGTTTACTGCCTCCTCTGAATTATTTCCATATGCTGTTAGTGACATATATGTATCCATTGCAAATATTTCCTGTGTGCTCTGGGCCGGCTGTTCCTTCGCAGCCTTTTCTTTATTACCGCATGATGAGAGCACTGTCATAGCAGTGATTCCTATCATAACTGTTAAAATGTATTTTCTTAACTTCATAATTATCTCCACCTTACATAAGTTAGTTCTTTGAAACTTTAAACTATATTGTGGAAAATGTCAATTGTTCGCGCGAAAAAGGGCACCTGCTTAATGCAGATGCCCTCTTAGAAAGAAGTTATTTATGAAATTAGATATCTTTTCTTCTTCTCATGTATACTGCTGCCATTCCAAGTAAGCCACAAAGTCCTGCTGACATTAATGCTGCATACATTCCTGTATGACTCATATCACCAGTCTTGACTGTTGTGTCTGCTCCTGTTGATGTTCCTGTTGAATCATCAGGTGTCTCGGCAGGATTCTCGTTATCTGATGGATTTCCTTCAACATATTCTGGGTTCTGGTTATTCTCACCTTCCCATGTAACATTTAAGTTATGAAGCATTGTTGTATTCTGCCATCCGCGTGCGCCAAGTGTTCCTGTATGCTGGATTGCAACTCCACCAAAGCTGTTAGCTTCAATCTCTGCTGTAAGGTCAACCACATGTGGATATCCCTTAGCTGCCTGGTCTGCAAGCTGTTCTGTTGGTGTCTCAACATGTGCTGTGAGCTTATTGCCTTCAGCCTTTAAGCTGATTGTACAGCCTGTTGCATAGCAGCTTGCGATAACTTCATCAGAAATCTCTGTTACTGTTCCGTTGTCGTATTTTACAAGTACAAATGTTACGGCATTAGATGAAGCCTTTGTTCTTACTATTCTTAATCCGTATCCTGTAAGTGTAGATGTATCGAACTTAAGAAGTACATCCATATACTGTCCTGCACTACCAAATCCCTGACCTGCTGTCTTGGCTGGGTCAACTACAAGCTTAAGTGACATATCACCATATGTTCCTTCTACTGGTGTATACATAAGTCTTGCGCCCTGTGTACCTTCATATAATCCAGCGCCTACACAGCCGTTACCTGTTGTTCCATATTTCCAAGGTTCTTCTGTATCAGCTCCCTGCCAGCTTCCAAAACTTTCTGTATCTGCCGGACGGTTATAATCTACTGTCCAGAAGCCAGCTTTGATTTCAGACTGCTTTACATTAGGGAAGTTAGAGAAATCTGTAGCAAAGTTCTTGCTTCTTATATCTTTCACTCCGATTGCCTTGTCATATACTGTATTTACCGGTGTTCCATAATCACTTCTGATGTTCTTAGATTCTACCTTAGCCATGATGTAATATCCTACATCACCTGCTGTTAACTTATATGTATACTCTGGTGAATCATTTCTTGTTACTGCTACAAGTATAGGATTGCTGCCCTCTGCATCTGTACATCTGTACCATGAGATTGCAGACATGTCTTCTCTGCTTCCTAAATCAAGTGAGTAATCTACTTTAAGACTGCCCTGTCCGTCATTAGTAATAACTGGTGCCTTTGTAAATGCTGGTGCTTCAAGCTTGCTTGGCTTTACAGTAATTCCAACTGCTGCTTCAAGGCCTGACTCTGTAGATGCATTTATAATGACCTTCTTAGCTGCATCATCATTATTAGTACCTTCTACTTTGCATGTTCCGTCACCATTATCTGTTAACTTCACATATGCCTTATCTTCGTCTGATACGCTGTATGTTATCTTCTGTGTTGTATCATTAGTTCCATAGAAATAGTTAACTGTTCCTCCTATTGAAGCTGTTTCCTTTCCAGATTCAATCTCTGTGACATCTGATGTTATTGAAAGCTGTGTTGCAACTGTGTCCTGTCCGGCTGCTTTAATTACATCCTTAACTCCTAATGGATCCCAGTCGTCACTGCCCTTTAAAAGATTGTATGTGTTGTAATATGTCTTACCACCTGACACAACCTTGTAGGCATCAAGTACCGACTTACCTGTCATATCAACGGTTTCTTTAGCACCCTCGCCACCGATTGTGATGCTCTGTCCATTATGAATTATGTTGCTCTGATAACACTTTAATGAAGTTGATGGTGTTTTAGTCCATCCAATTGATATAGGTACACTTAAATTACTTTTATATACACAGTCTACTGCGGTAATTGTGCCGCCTTCCTTAGTAAAGAACTGTGTAGGTTCAGCTTCAACATTTAATATCTTACAATTAAATGTACAACCTAAAAATGTTGAACCTGTACCATATGATGAATATAATGGTCTGTTTCCGTAGAAATCAAAATCGCATCCTACATATACAGCATTTCCATTGAGAGCATCATCTGTACTTTCAAAATGACAGTTGTTATAAAGACTTCTTGATGCTCCATTTATTGGGTCAAGATTAAGTCTACTTATAAAGTTACAATTATCTGCAAACATCTTTTCTCCAGAAACATCAGCAAGCTGTGCCTGTGTGATTGTCTCTGTTCTCTTTGCCTGATTAAGCTCACTCATAAGCGGATAATCAAGGTCAACGCTGCAATAGTTACCTATTGTTATGTTCTTAACTGTAAGTGCGCCGCTGCAGTTGAATCTGAACATTGTGTAGTTACCATTAGAGGCATGTGACTGTCCTCTGTTTCCAGCTAATACAACATTATCAGGATTTCCTGTAAGACCTTTGATAGTAAGATAATCTGAATTAACAACCATTCCATAAGGTACTGAATATCCTTCTGTCTTCTGTACTGTATCTGTTGCTGCCGGATCATCTATCCAGTATACATATGGTGCAACATATACTGTCATTGGATTATCTGCTGTTCCATTCTTTAATGCGTCTGCTGACAATGCCTTAGTAATGTCGTTATATACATATGGGTACTGGGCAGCAAGCTCGTCTGATAACGAACCATCAAGATATATGGCTGTCTCTGACAACTGGATTGTCTCACCCTGATACTTAATGTAAGTTCCACCGAATTCAACCGGATCAGAACTGTCGATTGGTGTGTAACCTTCTAATGTTTTGTTAATGTCTTTTACTGCTGAATATCTCATAGCTGTTACTCCTGTTTCCTGTGCAAATGCATAATATCCCTGTAATGGAACTAAGTTACCTGCAACAAGAACACCAGTCATGACACTGACAGCAACAGAAGCAATAATTTTGTTTCTTCGTATCATATTATTCCTCCTTATATTAAATTGTTTCTGCTTCTTAAGATGCTTCCATTATATTCACATTGTATTTTTATAGATACAAAAAAACAGCACGAAATCTTTCAAAATCAAAAAAATATGTAAAAAATCAGTAACATTTTCTCTATAAACGACCTATAATCAACATGTGATTTTGCTTCGTAAGATATTATTTATATACCTAGGAGACGGCAATGTACCATTTTATTGATGACAATTTCAAC
Organism: Eubacterium sp. AM46-8; assembly: GCF_003466705.1. Classification (NCBI taxonomy): domain Bacteria; kingdom Bacillati; phylum Bacillota; class Clostridia; order Eubacteriales; family Eubacteriaceae; genus Eubacterium; species Eubacterium sp. AM46-8. The sequence continues at coordinate 60,170 of NZ_QSEU01000016.1, read as the reverse complement.
ACGGATATTGCTACTGTGCCACCATCTTATAAGATGAAACATTTTCATGAACATAACAGATGGGAGCTGATGTTTATATATTCTGGTTCCTGCACACTTTATGTAGGTGATGAAATATATATGTTAAATCCTGGCGGACTTGCTCTTATTTCACCAGATACAGCCATATGACTACTTACCTTGCAGGAAGTGACCATACAAGATATGTGCTATATTTTAATAATGATGATTTAAAGTGGATTGCTGATGATTCTTCTCTGGATATAGAAAGCATTTTTCATAAACATCCTGTTATCCATATACCAGAAAGACGACTTGATTATATATCATCAATTATCCAGAAGATTTCTTATGAACACAATGGTGTAGATAGTCTGTCTTTATCTTTCATACATTCTTATTTTCATGAACTTATACTTTTTATTCTGCGTTGTCAGATGTACGAAGATAATGTTATTACGAAAATGGATACAGGTAATGAACTTATCCAGAAGGTTATTGAATATATTATCGAGAATTATCATAATGACGTAACTATGGCTGCTACTGCCGAACTCTTTAATATGAGTGAATCAAGCCTATCCAAGAAATTTAAGGCTTTTACAGGCTTCAGGTTCAGAGAGTATCTTATTAATGTAAGAACGCACGCAGCAGCAGACCTTTTAGTCAACACCAGCCTCTCTATTACTGAGATTGCTGACAAATGTGGTTTCGCCGACAGTAATACTATGGGCGGTACATTTAAAAAAATCATGGGCGAAGCGCCCGGAAGCTACAGAAAGAACCATTAATTATATTTTTTTTAGAACGGAGGTTATTATGGCAGATTTTATTTTACTTAATGAAGATTTCTCTGATTTTCCTATTGGTGAATTTCCTTATGATAAGAATCATTCGGCAATGGGTGAGTATCATTTTATCCATTATCCTGGATATTATGGTAAATGGTATGATCCGGTATGCAACCATGTTTATAACGGTCAGGGGGCTTCATGGATTATTTCTGAATATAATGGAAAACATTTCATGGAGCAGATGCGTATCCGCAATGACAAGCCACACCGCACATTTCCTATGCTCACAAGCGGTGACAGATTCTGGCGTGATTATACTATAACTGCAAGTGTGCGTATGTTTACTACCAAATGGGGCAATGCCGGCATTGGTTTTTGTTGTCAGAACTCTGCTAATCTTCTTGTCCTTGTTTTTGAAGAGCATGAACTGAGAGTTGAATACCGTCACAAGGAAGATGTTACTGTACTTGATGCTGTACCTTTTGATTATAACTGTGATGATACTTATATACTTAAAGCAGAGATTAAAGGCAGCCATGTTATATGCAGCGTTGATGATAAGGTTTATTTTGACCTTGACACTGAATATGCCAGACAGGGTGGCAAGGTTGCCATTACTGCAACTATCCCTGCACAGTTTGGTTTTGTAAATGTTACTACTTCTGAAAGTACTGCTGCTTCTATTGATGCTGCACGAAATGCTTATAAAGCTGAATGTGAAGATGCACAGGCACATTATCCTAAGATGAAGCTTCTTAAGAAAATTGACCTTAAAGGCTGCGGCACCGGAAGACAGCTTCGTTTTGGTCATCTGCTTGGCAACGGCGAATATCAGATGGTTATGGCTCAGTGCCAGAAAAGAGTAAGCCGTGATGCTTATGGAACAATCAGCTGTCTCACCGCATTTGACCTTGATGGCAATATATTATGGCAGCATGGTGAACCTACTGACAATCACGACATTGGAACTATATCGGCAGATATGCCTATGCAGATATATGATATTGATGGTGATGGCTTTGATGAGGTTATAACAGCCAAGAATTTTGAAGTGCTGATTCTTGATGGCAGAACAGGTGAAGTGAAGAAACGTGCCAAAACACCTTTCTCTACACCAGAAGAGGACGGAACTATTATCGGTGTTCCTGATAAAATCTACGCATTTGACAGAATTAACCCTGATGGTATGCGTATATGTAATTTCCGTGGTCTTGAAAAGCCACGCGATATTCTCATTAAAGATCGTTATTGCAGGGTGTATGCACTTAACGATGACCTTGAGGTTATGTGGCATTTCCAGAGTGATAAGAATACCGGACATTTCCCTTTTGCAATTGATATTAACGGAGATGGACATGATGAACTTTTAGTTGGTTATAACATGCTTGACTGCCACGGTAATAAAATGTGGACTATGCCTGTTAATGAAGACCATATTGATGAGATTGTTCCCGGCAGATTCGAATCAGGACCACACAAAGGCACTAAATTCTTTGCCTGTGTTGCAGGAAAGGAAGGCTTCCTGATATCTGATTTTAACGGAAAGCTTCTTAAGAAGGATGGCATAGGTCATGCCCAGCGTGTCAGTCTTGCTAATTATCTTCCTAACCGCCCGGGCTATGAAATGGTTGTTGTTAATTTCTGGGGCCACCAGGGAATTATATATTTCTATGACAGTGAGGGTAATCAGTTATGGGAAATGGAGAACGAGCTTAATGGTAATCTCTTAACTCCTGTAAACTGGACTGGTGACGGTCAGGACTTCATCCTTCTTAATGCTGATATAGAACGCGGTGGAATGATTGATGGCAATGGTATCCAGGTCGTTAAATTCCCTGATGATGGTCATCCTACCATGTGTGCTGAAGCTGTAAACCTCTACGGCGATGCCCGTGATGAGATTGTCACATGGGATTATGATTCAATGTACATATATACACAGGATGATGCACCTAAGGATGATGTATATGCACCTTTCAAGTATCCTGATTATAATGCTTCTAATTACCGCGGTGAATATTCTTACCGTGAGAAGTGGTGGTAAAATTAAGACTATAAATGACTAACAGGGTTGCAGAGTATATAACACTCTGCAACCCTGCTGTATAATAAGCTCATCAGCATTTAATGAGTTTTTTCTCCAGACAGTAATGATACACTCCGTCTTCTTCAACGGATTTACATATAACATCCGCTCTTGCTTTGACTTCATCAATGGCATTCCCCATGGCTACTCCTGTACCAACAGCTTCTAGCATTTCAATATCATTTCTACCATCACCAAAAGCAATCGCCTCATCTTTCGATAATCCATAATAATTAAGCACTGCATTTACAGCATTTCCCTTACCACAATTCAATGGAATTATATCTGCTGCTTTATCCCACCATGCAGTTATCTGAGTATTTTCAGTTCCTTGCAGTATCTGGGCATATTCTTCTTTTCTGCACGCACACATAATCTGATAAATATCTTCTTTACATAACTCATCAAAATTATCTGCAATTGTCAATGTTTCATTTCCAAATTTAAAGTACTCTTCCAGATGCTCATCTGTGCCATTAGTAACAATAAAATGCTCATTGCTGATTGCAGCTGCTCTGTTCATTTTATTAAGATTTTGAATTATTTGATGTTTATCATTATTATTCAGGGGATTTCTGAAAATAATCTTTTCTCCAGCCATTACATATGAACCATTAAATGTAAGCAGCACATCAAATGTAATATCTTTGAATTTAGGGATTGAAAGATAGCCTCTGCCAGTTGCCATACAAAGCAATATTCCATTCTGGTGAAGAGAATTTAACGCTTTAACTGTTTTATCTGTCGGTTCTTTATTTCCCATTTTCAATAATGTTCCATCTATATCAAAAAATGCTATTTTAATCATATATAGCTCTCCTATACTGTATGATATAATACGTTATTAAAACGTTCTCTTATCAAATCTCATATTTCTCGCTTTACCTTTTAAAAAATCATTATATCATAATAATACCATAGTTCACAAACTAAAAAAACACCCCAGAACCGAAATTCTGGGGTGTAACATACTTTTCTGAAGCGCAATAAGACGCTTTGGATTGTAAAAATTATCTCTTTGAGAACTGTGGAGCACGACGAGCTGCCTTGAGACCGTACTTCTTTCTCTCCTTCATTCTTGGATCTCTTGTTAAGAAACCAGCCTTCTTAAGTGATGGACGGTACTCGTCTGAATCAACCTGAAGAAGTGCTCTTGAGATACCATGTCTGATAGCACCAGCCTGACCTGTGTATCCGCCACCGTGTACGTTAACGATTACATCGAACTTGTCAGCTGTCTCTGTGAGAGCTAATGGCTGCTTTACAACAACCTTAAGTGTCTCAAGACCGAAATACTCATCAAGTGATCTCTTATTTATTGTGATATTACCTGTACCTGGTACTAAATATACTCTAGCAATACTGCTTTTTCTTCTACCTGTTCCGTAGAACTTTCCGTTTGCTTTCTTAGCCACTGTTAATTCCTCCTTATATGTGTCCTTATATTAAAACTTTAATACTTCTGGCTTCTGAGCTGCCTGCTCATGATCTGGACCAGCATAAACATGAAGCTTTGTGAACATCTGACGTCCTAAAGGTCCCTTTGGAAGCATTCCCTTAACAGCAAGCTCGATAACCTTCTCAGGCTTCTTTTCCATCATTTCCTTAAGTGTTGTTTCCTTTAAACCACCAACATAGTCTGAGTGGCTGTAGTAAACTTTCTGGTCAAGCTTCTTTCCTGTGAACTTAACCTTATCAGCGTTAATTACGATAACATTGTCACCACAGTCAAGGAATGGTGTGTAAGTTGGCTTATTCTTTCCTCTTAACACAGCAGCAACCTGTGATGCTAAACGACCTAATGTATAATCTGCAGCATCTACTACATACCATTTTCTTTCGATTGTAGATGCACTAGCCATATAAGTTTTCATTAGTTTTCCTCCTGAAATATTGCTATAATGCTTAATTATTAATGTATATAAATGTCTCTCCGGGGCATTGGTGAAACACTTAAAACCTTAATTATGGGCGCACTTATCACGCCACATTTCTGAATTATATAACACATAACCACGTGTGTCAATATACTTTTGCAAATGTTTTATCCAAAAATGTTATCCACATCAGACAACCCTTGCATCATCATTATCCACATATTCAATGCCAACAAGTGTAAGTCCCTGTGGAGGAGCAGTCTGCCCTGCAACAGTCCTGTCCTTTGCCTCTAACATCTGCTTCACATATTCCGGCATGAACCTTCCTTTTCCCACCTGAATAAGTGTTCCTGTAATAATTCTTACCATGTTGTATAAGAATCCATTTCCTTTAATACGGATAATTATCTCACTGCCTTCCTGCAAAACCTCAAGTGAATATATAGTCCTGACAGTCGATTCTGCCTGAGTTCTCACACAGCAGAAGCTTTTGAAGTCATGTTCACCAACAATATATGCTGCAGCTTCTTTCATTTTTTCAATATCAATACTGCCTGCAACATGCCATGTGAAATTGCGCTTCTGAGGCAACGGAACAGCAGTATTAAGTATGCGGTATTCATAAGTCTTTCTTGTGTTACAGTGCCTTGGGTGAAAATCTACAGACACTTCCCATGAATCCTGAATAACTATCGAATCCGGCAGGAATCTGTTTAGTGCAAATGTGAATCTGTCTCCAGGTATTGTCGATTCCGTATCAAATACAGCTACATTTCCATATGCATGTACACCTGCGTCTGTACGGCTTGCTCCGGTCACATGCACATTTTCACCGGTAAGCTCGTGAATTGCCTTGTCAAGACACATTTCTATAGTTGGTGCTTCCGGCTGAATCTGCCAGCCAGAATATTCTGTTCCATCATAAGCTACGATAAGCTTTATTCTTCGCATGGCGTTCCTCCTTAAAAGCCAGAATCAAACTATTATAAATGTGATATCTGCATGCTCTCTGATTATATTAACTTAAGCGTAACCTTAACCACAATAATGCATGCAAGATACAATGCGATAATAAGATATGCATTAATATCTCTTCTAGAGTATTTCAGCGGCTTCATCTTGGTTCTTCCTTCAGAACCGTGATAACATCTCGCCTCCATAGCCATTGCAAGTTCATTTGCCCTTCTGAACGCTGATATGAATAAAGGCACAAGAATAGGTATCATGCTTTTGCCTTCTTAATAATATTACCTGACTCAAAGTCTGCACCTCGCGCCATCTGTGCCTTCATTATCTTATCTGTTTCCTCAATAAGAATCGGGATGAACCTCAATGCAATTGACATCATCATTGCAATTTCATGAACCGGAACTTTAATATATTTAAGAAAACCAAGTCCCTTCTCAAGCCCGTCTGTAAGGTTATTAGGCGTTGTTGTGAGCGTCATAAGGGATGAACCCATAATAAGAAAAATAAGCCTTATAACCATGAATACGGCCGTATTAAGACCTTCATGTGTTATCGTCAGCTTCCATATCTTAATAAGAGGCGTTCCTGGCGTCAGAAACAGATTAAATGCCGCACTGATTACAATTAATATTACAATTGCCTTAAGACCTTTAAGAATGAATTTAAGAGGTATCTTTGACAGTGCAATTACTATCGCCAAAAATGCTGCTACAACCAGATACAGCCATATATTACTTCCCAGAAACAGGGATATTACGAATATTAAGGTACCCATAAGCTTAACTCTCGGGTCCAGTCTGTGTATTACCGAATCTGCCTGATAATACTGTCCTATTGTTATATCTCGAATCATATTACTTCCTTTATCCCAGTGCTGACAAAATGCTTTCCTTCGCTTCATTAATTGTGATAGCATCTGTATTAACATCAAAGCCTGCCTGCTTTAAATCATTCATCAAATAAGTTACCTGTGGTGCTGCAAGTCCTATTGCCTCCAGCTCCTTATAATGCCTGAATACATTTCTTGGAGTGTCATCATATGTCAGCACACCATCATTCATTACCATAATTCTGCTCACATAGTTAGCAACATCATCCATGCTGTGTGACACAAGAATAATAGTCATTCCTGTCTCTTCCCTTAAATACCTAAGACAATTAAGAATATCATCTCTTCCCTTAGGGTCAAGACCAGCCGTAGGTTCATCCAGAATAAGAACATCTGGTTTCATCGCAAGTACACCCGCAATAGCAACCCTTCTCTTCTGTCCACCTGACAAATCAAATGGCGACTGATAAAACATATTATCATCTATTCCAACCAGTCTTAACGACTCAAATGCTCTGATTTCAACCTCCTTATGTGAAAGGCCAAGGTTCTTAGGACCAAAACATACATCTTTGAATATCTCAGTCTCAAAAAGTTGGTGTTCCGGATACTGAAAAACCAGTCCTACCCTGCTTCTTAATTCTTTCATATTAAAGCCCTGCTCATATATATCTCTGCCATTGTAATATATATGGCCTTCAGTCGGTTTAACAAGACCATTAAGATGCTGTATAAATGTGGATTTACCCGAACCTGTATGACCAATAAGCCCGATAAATTCACCATCCTCTATTGCACAGCTAACATTTTTTAAAGCCTGCCTCTCAAAGCCAGTGCCTTTTTCATAAATGTAGCTGATATTATCTACTTTTATTGACATTGAAACCCTCATTTCTAACTCTAATGAGTTCCTCTGTAAATTCTTCTGAAGTCAATATTCCATTCTTTAATGGAACGCCTTCCTTCTGAAGTTCATAGGCTAATTCTGTAACATGCGGCACATCAAGTCTCAATTCCTTTAATTTCTCTACCTGAGAGAATATTTCTCTTGGTGTTCCTGACATTACCAGCTTTCCATCATCCATTACATAAAGCTTGTCTATATCAATTACTTCTTCCATGTAATGAGTGATAAGTATAACCGTTACATTTTCCTGCCTGTTCAATTCATGAAGCACATTAAGTACATCCTTTCGTCCCAACGGATCAAGCATTGCTGTTGGTTCATCTAAGACAATACATTTTGGCTTCATTGCTACAATTCCCGCAATCGCTACCCTCTGCTTCTGTCCTCCAGATAGCTTGTTTGGCGACTGGTTTCTGAAAGCATACATTCCTACTGCTTTCAGGCTTTTTTCAACTCGTTCCCATATTTCTTCCGTTGGAACACCAATATTCTCTGGTCCAAATCCAACCTCTTCATCAACAAGAGTTCCAACTATCTGGTTATCAGGGTTCTGAAATACCATTCCGGCAGTCTGTCTTACCTTTAAAGTATTCTCCTCTTCCCTTGTGTCCATACCATCAACCCACACAGTTCCCTCTGTCGGCATAACGAGCGCATTCAGATGTTTTGCAAATGTTGATTTACCGGAGCCATTATGACCTAACACGGCAACAAAATCGCCCTGCTTAATGTCAATACTCACATTATCAACAGCCTTAGTTATTCCCTCAACATTACCATCTTCATCTCGTCTTATATATTCAAATGTGAGGTTTTTTGCTTTAACTATTCCCATATGACCTCCTGCCCTTTTAAGTCTTACCGCAGATTCCAAAAAAAGCGGATAAGTTTCCTTACCCGCTTAAATTGCAATTGAAATTAAACTAATTCAAGAAGAACTTCCATTGCTGCATCACCTTTTCTTAAACCGATCTTAACGATTCTTGTATAACCGCCCTGACGACCAGCATACTTAGGTGCGATCTCATCAAATAACTTGTTTGTAAGATCAACAGTCTTTGTATTCTTCTTCTTTCCAGCAGCTGCTGTAGGAACTTCTGTAACTGTGTAAAGAACCTTATCCATCTGCTTTCTAGCATGAAGTCTTGAAGGGAGATCCTTCTTGATTTCCTTCTCTACTGTCTCATATACAGTAACCTTCTTGCCATCAACAACTTCCTTAACTCTCTTGCCTTCAGCATCCTTCTTAGGAACCTTTGCTGAAACCTTAACTGTCTCGTAGTTGTCTTTCTCTTTAACTGCAAGTGTGATGAGCTTTTCAGCCATCTTCTTTACTTCCTTGGCTCTTGCCTCTGTAGTAACAATCTTGCCATTCTCGATTAATGCTGTTACCTGACTTCTTAATAAAGCCTTTCTCTGGCTAGATGTTCTGCCGAGCTTTCTATATTTTGCCATGATTTACCTCCATTTGTAACAGCTACACATGCGCTTATGGACTTACTGTATAGCCGCCGTATCTACAAATTAATCTTCGTTAGGTCTAAGATGTAAGCCCATTTCCTTAAGCTTAAGGAGAACTTCATCTAAAGACTTCTTACCTAAGTTTCTTACCTTCATCATATCATCTGATGTCTTGTTGCAAAGCTCTTCAACTGTGTTGATACCAGCTCTTCTAAGACAATTAGATGAACGAACAGATAATTCAAGATCTTCAATGCTCATTGAAAGGACCTTAGTAGTCTCATCCTCTTCCTGCTCAACCATGATTTCCACTTTCTGAGCGTTCTCTGAAAGATTGATGAATCCCTTTAAATGTTCACTTAAAACCTTAGCTGCGAGACTTAAAGCCTCATCTGGTTCTATTGTTCCATTAGTGAAAATATCAAGTGTAAGCTTATCAAAATCTGTATCCTGACCTACACGAGTATTCTGAACTGCCATATTAACTCTCTCTACTGGTGTGTAGATTGAATCAATAGCGATAACGCCTGCTGGCTGATCATCTCTCTTATTCTTCTCAGAGCTTACATAACCACGACCATTAGTGATTGTAAGTTCCATTGTGAGCTTGCTGTCTGCACCATTAAGATGTGCAATAACAAGATCCGGATTGATTATTTCAATATCAGGATCAACCTGAATATCTGATGCTCTAACTACACCTTCGCCTACGAAGTCAATATGTGCTTCTTTAGGCTCAACAGAATTTCCGTTGTTCTTGATTGATAACTGCTTGATGTTCATGACGATCTCAGTAACATCTTCCTTAACACCTGGAATTGAGCTGAATTCATGAAGTACACCTTCAATCTTGATACTGCTTACAGCTGTACCAACTAATGAAGAGAGCATAATTCTTCTTAAAGAATTACCTAATGTTAAACCATATCCTCTTTCGAGTGGCTCAACAACAAATTTTCCATACTTGCCATCTTCTGATTTTTCTGTCATCTCAATCTTTGGCATCTTGAAATTAAAATCTGCATCAACCATGTATAGTCCCTCCTTTTTATGGGTTTTATAAGTTTTATTCTATATTTCCGGTACGGATTACTTAGAATATAACTCGACGATAAGCATCTCGTTTACAGGAACGTCAATAACTTCTCTTGTAGGGATTGACTTAACTGATCCCTTAAGAGCGTCTGCATCTGCCTCTAACCACTCTGGAACAAGTCTTCCGTTAGTAGACTCAAGGATTTCCTTGTATCTTGCTGATGACTTAGACTTCTCTCTGATTTCGATAACATCTCCAGCCTTTACAAGGTATGAAGGGATGTTTACGCACTTACCATTAACTAATACATGCTTATGATCAACGATCTGTCTTGCTTCTTTTCTTGTTCTAGCGAATCCTAATCTGAAAAGAACATTGTCAAGTCTGAGCTCGAGCATGATCATAAGGTTCTCACCAGTCATACCCTTCTGTCTCTCAGCCTTCTTATAGTAATTTCTGAAAGGCTTCTCTAATACACCGTAGATGAACTTAGCCTTCTGCTTCTCACGAAGCTGCATTCCATACTCGCTAACCTTTCTACCAGCGTTCTTTGCCTTTCTTCTAGATTTCTTATCTATTCCTAAATATACAGGATCCATTTCAAGAGATCTACATCTCTTGAGGACAGGTGTTCTATTAACTGCCATTGTAATCTTACCTCCCTAAATTAAACTCTTCTACGCTTTGGTGGACGGCATCCATTATGTGGAACTGGAGTAACATCCTTGATACTTGTAACTTCAAGACCAGCTGCTGAAAGTGCTCTGATAGCTGCTTCTCTACCTGAACCTGGTCCCTTAACCATAACGTCTACAGACTTTAATCCATGGATTAATGCAGCCTTTGTTGCTGTCTCAGCTGCCATCTGTGCTGCATAAGGAGTAGACTTCTTAGATCCTCTGAATCCGAGTCCACCTGCAGATGCCCATGATAAAGCATTTCCTTCTGCATCTGTTAATGTAACTATTGTATTATTGAAAGATGACTGAATATGTGCCTGTCCTCTTTCAACGTTCTTCTTAACACGCTTCTTTGTCACTTTTTTTGTAACTTTCTGAGCCATGATAACTAACCTCCTGTGAGTTTAACAATTCAATTATTTCTTCTTATTAGCTACAGTCTTCTTAGGACCCTTACATGTTCTTGCATTAGTCTTTGTCTTCTGGCCTCTGCATGGAAGTCCCTTTCTATGACGGATTCCTCTGTAGCATCCGATTTCCTTTAATCTCTTAATGTTCATGGCAACTTCTCTTCTTAAGTCACCTTCTACTAAATGTTCTGGATCAGCATCGATAACCTTAGCAATCTTTGCAACTTCTTCATCTGTAAGATCCTTAACACGTGTATCTGGATTAACGCCAGCCTCTTCAAGAATCTTAGATGCTCTTACTCGGCCAATACCGTAAACATAAGTAAGTCCTATTTCAATACGCTTTTCTCTTGGTAAGTCTACACCTGAAATACGAGCCATGTGTTCTTTAACCTCCGTTTGATCAATTAAATTAATATTAATAATAAAGATAGAAAAATGTAGTCCGATTCCTACGCAGCTCGTTCTAAGCTCTATCCCCCACTTTGAACGCCTGAAATGTGTGCGTCACCTTCAGTCTACTATATTTGATAGCAATGAACACCGTCAACTTATCCGGATGTGTCATCGCTGCAGCCGCAAAACTGTTCTCTGTCCATTATATTAAAGACAGAATTAGTTATAATACCAACTAGTGACATTGATACTATAACGCAGAAATATGAGAAGTACTTCTACTTCTCTGCTTCAGGGTAATTAGCCCTGTCTCTGCTTGTGCTTAGGGTTTTCACAGATAATTCTGATGCTGCCCTTTCTTTTAATGACTTTGCATTTTTCACAAATTGGTTTAACTGATGATCTAACCTTCACTGCAAAAGCCTCCTTTCAGACAAGTTCGGTTGCTATTATAGCACAACCTTTTCTATCAACGCAAGGAAAATTTTACAAAATTTATAAAGAATATTTTGTACATATATTCCTATTGTTTTTATTTATCTCTCCAAATGATTCTTCCCTTTGTTAAATCGTATGGTGATAACTCAATTGTTACCTTATCACCAGGAAGAATTCTGATGAAGTTCATTCTTAACTTACCACTGATTGTAGCAAGTATCTGATGTCCATTCTCAAGTTCTACTTTAAAAAATGCATTAGGTAATTTCTCAACTACCTTTCCTTCAATTTCAATTACATCTGCCTTTGACATATAAGTTTACCTCCTATTATTTGGCACTGGTTTTAATCTGCTTAATCGCATATTTTATTTCTTCATTACTTATAAACAGGTTTTTCTCTATCTTTTCTGCAAGATCACTATCTTTTTGTTTTATGAGCTGAACATGTTTCAGCTTTTTCTTTTTAAGTTTATCTGTCGGTCTTAATTTACCGTCCGACAGATAAACATATACATCATCAGATTCGAGAATCATATACACAGTACCTTTGTCATGGCCTGCTTTAGAACTTGCAAAATATCCCTTTATATCACTCATAGATGATTAACCTAAGATCTTAACTATTGCAGCAAATACATCATCCATAGGCTGTGTACCATCAACTTCCTTAAGTACACCCTTTCCTGAATAGTATTCAATCAATGGCTGTGTCTGCTCATGATATACTGAAAGTCTGTTCTTTACTGTCTCTGGCTTATCGTCATCTCTTAAGATAAGCTTCTCGCCGCATGCATCACATATTCCTTCAACCTTTGTTGGATTGAACTGGATATGATATGTTGCTCCACAACCTACACATGCTCTTCTTCCAGACATTCTGTTTATTATATTTTCATCAGGAACTTCGACATTGATTGCATAGTCAACTGACTCTCCATTAGCACTAAGAGCCTTATCAAGTGCCTCTGCCTGAGGAATTGTTCTTGGGAATCCATCAAGTACATATCCGTTAGCACAATCTGCTTCCTTGAATCTGTCCATGATAAGATCTACTACTAATTCATCAGGTACGAGCTCTCCCTTATCCATGTATGTCTTTGCCTTCTGTCCAAGCTCTGTATTGTTCTTAATATTAGCTCTGAAAATATCTCCTGTAGAGATATGTGGTATAGCATATTTTGCTGCTATCTTCTTAGCCTGTGTACCTTTACCTGCTCCTGGAGCACCTAACATAATTATCTTCATAATATTTTCTCCATTCCAAAATCATAAATATTCGTAATAAATCATAATACACAAAGGACTTACCCGGCATAAACCGGGCAAGTCAATATTTTATACTAATATCATCCGTGATATAAAGAATTACTCACTGAGGAATCCCTTATAGTAACGATTGCACATCTGAGACTCAATCTGCTTTAATGTCTCAAGTACAACACCAACAATAATGATAATTGATGTTCCACCGAATGAAACAGAAGCATTGAAAAATCCTGTACACATTATTGGAATGAGGGCAATTATTAAAAGTCCGACAGCTCCAATAAATACGATATAATTAAGTATTTTGTTAAGATATTCGCTTGTAGACTTACCAGGTGTTATTCCTGGGATAACTCCACCAGCCTTCTTTAAGTTATCAGCTACCTCAATTGGGTTAAATGTTATTGATGTATAGAAGTATGCGAATATTATAAGCAGTACTATGTATACTAATAAACCAATTGAATACTTTGGAGCTTCAACTCTGCACCAGTATGATGAGCTGAGATATCTGGTCCACTCATATGATTTACCAAATAACTGGGCGATTATAACTGGGAACTGCATAAGTGATGATGCGAAAATAATTGGCATAACACCTGCAGTATTAACCTTTAATGGAATGTTTGTTGACTGTCCGCCAACTGTTCTTCTACCGCTGACCTTCTGAGAGTACTGAACAGGAATTCTTCTCTCTCCATCCTGAAGGAAGCATACAAGAACTACCATAACAATAAGAATTGCTAATATTATTACTGCTGCTAAAACACCCTTTGCAGGTGTCTTTGGTGCAACAAATGTGCTATATAATGTAGCAAAATCACTAGGCATACCTGATATGATATTAATTAAAAGTACAATTGAAATACCATTTCCAACACCCTTTTCAGTGATTCGCTCACCAAGCCACATTAATACTGCTGAACCAGCTGTAAGTGCAGCTATAACTACGATTATACATACTACATAATGCAATGTGCTAAGCTGTGCTGAATTTTTGATAAGACCTGATTTACCAAATCCAACCGCCATAGCGATACTTTCTATTAAAGAAAGACCAATTGTTACGTATCTTGTAATCGATGCAATCTTCTTTCTACCATCTTCTCCCTCTTTCTGCATTTCCTCTAATTTAGGAATTGCAATTGTGAGAAGCTGCATAATGATTGAAGATGTGATATATGGTGTTATGCTCAGCGCAAAGAGGGACATTCTTTCGAATGAACCTCCTGTAAAAGCACTGAGATAACTTAAATCACCAGTATTAATTCCACTAAGTAAGCTACTAAAATAATTGGTATCTACACCAGGGATTGGAAGTAAACTTCCAACTCTGACAACAACAAGAATTAATAATGTATATATTATCTTTTTTCTTATATCTTTGTTCTTAAAAGCGCCTACAAGTGTTTTAAACATATTAGATCACCTCGCAGGTTCCGCCGAGAGCCTCGATCTTCTCCTTAGCTGCAGCACTGAATGCGTTAGCCTTAACAGTAAGCTTCTTTGTAAGCTCGCCGTTTGCAAGAATCTTGATTCCGTCCTTAGGATCTTTAACGATTCCTGACTCGATTAATGTATCAACAGTAACCTCTGCACCGTTATCAAAACGATCTAATACATTAACATTAATAGCAACGAATTCCTTACGGTTTCTGTTAGTGAATCCTCTCTTAGGAATTCTTCTATATAATGGCATCTGGCCACCTTCAAAACCTGGTCTTGGTGCTCCTGAACGAGCTTTCTGTCCTTTATGACCCTTACCAGCTGTCTTGCCGTTACCTGAGCCATGTCCACGACCTCTTCTGAAATTATCGCTTAATACTGAACCTTCTGCAGGTCTCAAATTAGATAAATCCATCATTGCACCTCCTTATCTGTAATTAGATTTCTTCTACCTTTAACATATAACCAATCTGCTGAATCTGTCCTCTTGTAGCAGCATTATCTGGAAGTTCAACTGTCTTATGCATCTTTGTAAGACCCATAGCTTCAACAGTTTTTCTATGCTTAGGAACAGCGCCGATTGGAGACTTAACTAAAGTTATTCTTAACTTCTCAGCCATTTTAACCTCCATCTCCTGCTTAGCAGGAATCACAATTTAATTAACCAAGGATCTCGCTAACTGACTTTCCACGAAGTCTTGCAACTTCTTCTGGAGTCTTCATAGACTTAAGTCCTTCGATTGTTGCTAATACAACATTCTGCTTGTTGTTTGATCCAAGTGACTTTGTACGGATATTCTTGATACCTGCAAGCTCAAGGATTGAACGTGCTGGACCACCAGCGATGATACCAGTACCTTCTGGAGCTCTCTTTAATAATACTGTAGCTCCTCCGAACTTTCCAAGAAAATCATGTGGAACTGAACCGTTCTCATCGATTGGAACTTCTACTAAATGTTTGATAGCATCTTCTTTTCCCTTGCGGATAGCTTCTGGAATTTCAGCTGCCTTACCAACACCTGCACCTACGTGTCCGTTGCCGTCACCAACAACTACTAATGCTGCAAAACGCATGTTACGTCCGCCCTTTACAACCTTTGTTACACGCTTGATTGATACTACATTATCATTTAATTCTAACTGACTAGCATCAATTATTGTACGTTTCATACTGTAATCTCCCTTCCGCTTAGAATTCAAGGCCAGCTTCACGAGCTGCCTCTGCTAATGCCTTAATTTTACCTGCATAAATGAAACCGCCTCTGTCATAAACAACAGTCTTGATTCCCTTTTCTAATGCTCTCTTTGCTACGACTGTACCAACAGCAGCTGCTGCTTCAACATTATTTGTCTTCTCAAGCTCTGCCTTAACTTCCTTATCAAGAGTTGATGCTGATACAAGTGTCTTTCCAACTGTGTCGTCAATAATCTGAGCATACATATGATTATTGCTTCTGAACACAGCTAAACGTGGTCTTTCTGCAGTACCACTGAAACGATTACGTAATCTTCTATGCTTCTGTTCGCGAACTACTGTTCTTGATTTCTTACTAACCATTATGTTTTCTCCTTTAATTATTTCTTACCAGTCTTACCAACTTTACGTCTGATAACTTCATCAGCATACTTGATACCCTTGCCCTTATATGGCTCTGGAGCTCTCTTTGCTCTGATTTCAGCTGCGTACTGGCCAACTGCTTCTTTACTGATACCTTTAACAATGATGATGTTTGTTCCATCAAGAACTGTTTCAATTCCTTCTGGATCTTCCATCTCAACTGGATGAGAGTAGCCTAATGAAAGAACTAACTTCTTACCCTGCTTCTGTGCTCTATAACCAACACCGTTAACTTCAAGCTTCTTCTCATAGCCTTCTGTAACACCAATAATCATGTTATGAATAAGTGTTCTTGTAAGTCCATGTAATGACTTCATCTTCTTTAAGTCATTTGGTCTTGAAACAACGATTTCAGAACCTTCCTGCTTAATGTCCATCTCTGCTGGTAAAACTCTCTCAAGAGTTCCCTTTGGACCCTTTACAGTCACTTTATTATTTTCTGCAATCTCAACAGTAACTCCTGCTGGGATAGCGATAGGCATTCTTCCTATACGTGACATGCCGTGCACCTCCTAATTATAATGAGGGAAACATTCATATACGCTGAACTACGATGGGATAGGATTCCCGTTTCCCTGTGTGTAAGTGTTCAATAATTACCAAACGAAGCAAAGAACTTCTCCACCAACGCCGAGCTTTCTAGCTTCCTTGTCAGTGATAACGCCCTTGTTTGTAGATATAATAGCTACACCAAGACCACCGAGAACCTTTGGAAGTTCTTCCTTGTTTGCATATACTCTAAGACCTGGCTTAGAGATTCTCTGAGACCTGAAATGATCTTCTCATTCTTAGAAGCACCGTACTTTAATGTAATACGGATATCGTTGAACTTACCATTCTCAACGAGCTCATAAGACTTAATATAACCCTCGTCTAAAAGAATCTTAGCGATTGCAAGCTTCATCTTAGATGATGGAACATCAACTGTGTCGTGCTTTGCTGTATTTGCATTACGAATTCTTGTAAGCATATCTGCAATTGGATCTGTCATTGAAATTTTCCTCCTTATTTTAACTGGTTTCCTGTTACCAGGACTACGTTAATTGATTTTACCAAGATGCTTTCTTAACTCCAGGAATCTGTCCCTTGTAAGCTAATTCACGGAAGCAAATTCTGCAGATTCCGTATTTTCTTAAAACAGAATGTGGACGACCACATATTGTACAACGTGTATACGCTCTTGTAGAGAACTTAGGTGCTCTCTGCTGCTTAACCTTCATAGAAGTCTTAGCCATTGAATTTCCCTCCTTAATTATTTCTTAAATGGCATGTTGAATAATCTTAATAACTCACGAGCTTCCTCATCAGTCTTAGCTGTAGTTGTAATGATTACATCCATACCTCTAACCTTATCAATCTTGTCATATTCGATTTCTGGGAAGATAATCTGCTCTTTGATACCTAAAGCATAGTTACCTCTTCCATCGAATGAATCAGCGCTAACGCCACGGAAGTCACGTACACGTGGTAATGCAAGGTTTACTAATCTGTCAAGGAACTCATACATCTTCTCTCCTCTTAATGTAACCTTACAACCAATTGCCTGACCCTCTCTTAACTTGAAGTTAGCAATTGAATTCTTAGCTCTTGTAAGAACTGCCTTCTGACCAGCAATTGTTTCCATTTCCTTAACAGCTGTGTCAAGAAGCTTTGAATTTTCCTTAGCTTCGCCAACGCCCATGTTAATTACGATCTTATCAATCTTTGGAACCATCATTGGGTTCTTGTAACCGAATTTCTCAGTCATTTTCTTAGTAATTTCATTATCGTATAATTCTCTAAGTCTACTCAAAATTATTGCCTCCTTCCTTTATTAATCGATAACTTCGCCAGTTGCCTTAGCAACACGAACTTTCTTACCGTCCTTGAAGTCATAACCAATCTTTGTTTCCTTACCCTTTAATGAGTAAGCGATATTTGAGATATCGATTGGTGCTTCCTGGTGGAGAATTCCACCCTGCTGATTAGCTGCGCTTGGCTTAGCATGCTTTGTAACCATGTTAACACCCTCAACTAATGCTGTATGATTCTTAGCATTTACAGACAATACCTTGCCCTCTTTGCCCTTGTCTTTTCCTGCGATAACCTTAACAGTATCGCCTTTTTTAATTCTAACAGCTGACATTGTGGTACCTCCTATAATACTTCTGGAGCAAGAGATACGATTTTCATGAACTTCTTATCTCTTAACTCTCTGGCTACTGGACCAAAGATACGAGTTCCCTTAGGAGTCTGATCATCTTTAATTATAACAGCAGCATTCTCATCAAATTTAATATATGAACCGTCCTTACGACGTGCGCCCTTTACTGAACGTACGACAACGGCCTTAACAACGTCACCCTTTTTAACAACGCCGCCTGGTGTTGCTTCTTTAACAGTAGCGACAATTACATCACCGATATTTGCATATCTTCTTGTAGATCCGCCCATAACTCTGATACAAAGAATTTCCTTAGCACCAGTATTATCAGCAACCTTAAGTCTGGTTTCCTGTTGTACCATAATACTACTCCTTTCAGTAATATCACAAATAAATTCTTATTATTTTGCTCTACTGATAATCTCAACTAATCTCCATCTCTTATCCTTAGATAAAGGTCTAGTCTCCATTACCTTAACAACATCTCCGATTAAACATTCATTGTTCTCATCGTGTGCCTTTAACTTGTAAGTTCTTTTAACGATCTTATTGTAAAGTGGATGCTTAACGTTGTCCTGTACTGCAACAACGATTGTCTTATCCATCTTATTGCTTATAACCTTACCTGTACGAGTTTTTCTCAAATTTCTCTCTTCCACAGTTATTCTCCTTTCTTAGGATATCTAAGTCTACATGCCTTAATTAAGCATTCTTCTGTGCAATTACAGTCTGGATTCTAGCGATGTTCTTACGAACTTCCTTAATTCTGCTTGTGTTGTCCAGCTGATTTGTTGCGTTCTGGAATCTTAAATTGAAAAGTTCCTTCTTAGCAGCTACTAATTCTTCATTTAACTCTGCAGCTGATTTTGCCTTTAAATCTTCTACATACTTATTAATTTTCACTGTTATCACCGCCTTCTAAGTCTGCACGTGAAACAATCTTGCACTTGCAAGGAAGCTTATGTGTTGCGAGACGTAAAGCTTCTCTTGCTGTTTCTTCAGCAACGCCTGAAATCTCGAACATTACACGTCCAGGTTTAACTACTGCTACCCAGCACTCCAAGTTACCTTTACCTTTACCCATACGAACACCGATAGGCTTACCTGTTACCGGCTTATCTGGGAAAATCTTTATAAATACTTTACCACCACGCTTAATATATCTTGTCATAGCGACACGGGCAGCTTCTATCTGATTTGATTTGATCCAACAAGGTTCTGTTGCAACAATACCGAATTCACCATTAGTGATCTTATTGCCTCTTGTAGCCTTACCAGCCATAGAACCACGGAACTGTCTACGATGTTTAACTCTCTTAGGTAGTAACATTACTTATCGCTCCCTTCCTTTTCTACGTTAGCGTTGGCATTATTCTTTGTAGGAAGAACCTCACCTTCGTAGATCCAAACCTTAACACCAACCTTGCCATAAGTTGTATCTGCTTCTGCAAATCCATAGTCGATATCTGCACGAAGTGTCTGAAGAGGAATTGTACCCTCGCTATAGAACTCTGTACGAGCCATATCAGCTCCACCGAGACGTCCTGAACAAGATGTCTTGATACCCTTAGCTCCCTGCTTCATTGTTCTGCCCATGCAAGACTTCATAGCTCTTCTGAAAGAGATACGATTCTCTAACTGCTGAGCGATGTTCTCTGCAACAAGCTGAGCATCCTTATCTGGTCTCTTAACTTCCTTGATATCAATGCTTAACTTCTTAGCAGATGTTAACTTCTCTACCTGCTTCTTTAAGCTCTCGATTTCAGCACCGCCCTTACCGATTACGATACCAGGCTTAGCTGTATGAATAACGATCTTTAATCTGTCTGAAGCTCTCTCTGTTTCAATCTTTGAAATTCCTGCAGCATATAACTTATTCTTGAGGAATTTTCTAATGTTATAATCTTCTACAAGGTTATCAGCGAAATCGTCTTCTGCATACCACTTTGCATCCCAGTCTTTGATTACGCCAACTCTTAAACCATGAGGATTAACTTTCTGTCCCATAAAGACTCCTTTCTATCTCTTAGAAAATAATTATCTTTCATTTAAAACAACAGTGATATGGCTCATTCTCTTTTCGATTCTGTAAGCTCTACCCTGTGCTCTTGGATGTACTCTCTTCATTGTTGGTCCCTTGTTAGCGTAGCATTCTTCTACATATAACTTACTTGGGTCCATACCGTTATTGTTCTCAGCATTAGCTGCTGCTGACTTTAATAACTTCTCTATAATAGATGATGCATATCTTGGATTGTACATAACAATTGCAAGTGCTTCATCAAGCTCTTGCCTCTGATAGCATCTAATACGAAACAAGCCTTCTGAACAGATACTCTAGCGTAAGATAACTTTGCGCTTGGTCTTGTATCCTTAACAGCGTTTCTTTCACGTTTAATCTGGGATCTATGTCCGTTAGCCATGGATTAAACCTCCTTTCAAAAATTCAAATTATCTACTCTTCTTTTCGTCTTTGCCGTGTCCTCTGTAAGTTCTTGTTGCAACGAACTCACCGAGCTTATGACCAACCATATCCTCTGTAACATATACAGGCACATGCTTTCTACCATCATGAACAGCGATTGTATGACCTACAAACTGAGGATAAATTGTTGAACGACGAGACCAAGTCTTAATAACCTGTTTGTCGTTTGCAGCATTTAAAGCATCAACTTTCTTAAGTAAGCTCTCGTCTGCAAATGCTCCCTTTTTAAGTGATCGAGCCATAGGTTGAAACCTCCTTATAATCTTCGTGAATAATAATAGTTACGATTGTAGGCTAATTACTTAATAGCCTTTCCGTTTCTTCTTCTTACGATAAGCTTGTTTGAAGCCTTCTTAGCCTTACGAGTCTTAAGACCCATAGCTGGCTTGCCCCAAGGTGTCATTGGGCTTGGACGACCAACTGGTGCTCTACCTTCACCACCACCATGTGGATGGTCATTAGGGTTCATAACAGAACCACGAACTGTAGGTCTGATACCCATATGTCTCTTACGTCCAGCCTTACCAAGATTAATAAGGTTGTGATCTCCATTACCTACAACACCGATTGTTGCGCGGCAGATAATTGGAACCATTCTCATCTCGCCTGATGGTAATCTAAGTGTTGCATACTTGCCTTCCTTAGCCATAAGCTGAGCTGAGTTTCCAGCAGAACGAACAAGCTGTCCACCCTTACCTGGATATAATTCAATGTTGTGTACCTGAGTACCAACTGGAATCTCTGAAAGTGGTAAGCAGTTACCTACTCTTACTTCTGCACCAGCACCATTCTGTACTGTCATGCCATCTGTTAATCCCTGAGGAGCAAGGATATATGCCTTCTCGCCATCTGCGTAGCAGATAAGAGCGATGTTAGCTGTTCTGTTTGGATCGTACTCAATTCCGATAACCTGTGCTGGAACGCCTTCCTTGTTTCTCTTGAAATCAATTATTCTATATTTCTGTCTGTTTCCACCACCGTGGTGTCTTACAGTAATCTTACCCTGGTTGTTACGACCAGCATTCTTGCTCTTCTTAGCAAGTAATGACTTCTCTGGAGTACTCTTTGTAATCTCTGAGAAATCAGATCCAGTCATATTTCTTCTGGAAGGTGTATATGGGTTATATGTCTTAATTCCCATTATTTCTCTCCTTTCGAGTCTGTGTAATATTGTTTTCTACACTTTAAAGCTACTAATTAAAGGCCTTCAAAGATTTCGATTTCCTTGCTGTCAGCTGTTAACTGTACAATTGCCTTCTTAGTCTTAGAAGTTGTACCAGCTGTTCTGCCTCTTCTCTTCTTCTTGCCATCAAGATTCATTGTGTTAACTGAAGCAACCTTAGTTCCTTCGAACATCTTCTCAACAGCATCCTTAATCATTGTCTTGTTAGCATCTGTATGAACTAAGAATGTATACTTCTTATCTGCCATATCAGCCATAGACTTTTCTGTGATTACAGGCTTGAGGATTACATCATAATACTGTACGTTTGCCATTATGCATACACCTCCTCTAATTTTTCAACAGCAGCCTTAGTAACTACTAATGTTTCATACTTTAATACATCGTATGTGTTGATTTCGTTAGTAGCTGAAACCTTAACTGTAGGAATGTTTCTTCCTGAAAGAACTACGTTCTTGTTCTCACCTTCAATAACTACTAAAGCCTTATCAACCTTTAAGTTGCTCATAACTTCTGCGAACTTCTTTGTCTTAACTTCGTCAAGGTTAAATGCATCAAGAACTACGATCTTGTTGTCAGCAACCTTTGATGATAATGCAGAAAGAAGAGCAATTCTCTTTTCCTTCTTATTCATCTTGAATGAATAATCTCTTGGCTTTGGTGCAAATACAACACCACCGCCTGTCCACTGTGGAGATCTTGTAGAACCCTGTCTTGCATGACCAGTTCCTTTCTGTCTCCAAGGTTTTCTTCCGCCACCAGAAACTTCTGAACGTGTCTTTGCGCTCTGTGTTCCCTGACGATTATTTGCAAGCTGGTTAACTACTGCCATGTGTACGAGATGTTCGTTAACTTCAACACCAAATACAGCATCATTTAATTCGATTGAACCAACTTCTTTGCCTTCAATATTGTAAACAGATACGTTTGCCATCTGTGTGGTCCTCCTTCCTTAGCAAAAACTACTTAGCAGCTTTTACTGTTTCTTTCAGTGTTACTAATGATTTCTTAGGTCCAGGTACTGCACCCTTAACTAAGATTACGTTGTTTTCAACATCAACTCTTACTACTTCAAGATTCTGGATTGTGATTCTCTTAGAACCCATATGTCCAGGCATTCCTTTTCCCTTGAATACTCTACCAGGTGTTGTTGCTGATCCGTTTGAACCCTGATGTCTGTGGAACTTAGAACCATGAGCCATAGGTCCTCTTGACTGGCCTAATCTCTTGATTGCGCCCTGGAAACCTTTACCCTTTGAAATAGCAGTTGCATCAACCTTATCGCCTGCAGCGAAGATATCAGCCTTGATTTCGTCCTTTACAGAATACTCTGAAGCGTTCTCAAACTTGAACTCTCTTAAGAATCTCTTATAAGGAACCTCTGCCTTATCAAAATGTCCTTTAACAGGCTTGTTTACTAACTTTTCTCTAATGTCAGCAAAACCAACCTGAACTGCATCGTAACCGTCGTTTTCTACTGTCTTAACTTGTGTAACAACACAAGGACCAGCCTGAAGAACAGTTACAGGTGTTAAAACACCGTCTTCGTTGAAGATTTGAGTCATTCCGACTTTTGTAGCTAAAATTGCCTTCTTCATTGATTTTCCTCCTGTTTAATCTACAGCGGACAAGATGATGTGTGATACACAGCGCATCCTGTCATCCTAGAACAGCTAATATAAGTGGAACCCGCACCACTGCTTGTTACTTCTATATTAAACCCTTAGGATTATTGCTTTAATAATGAAAAATTCCAGATAATGATTAGTTCATTACCTTAAGGTTGATGAATACACCAGCTGGCATCTCTAACTTAGATAATGCATCTACAGTCTTCTGAGATGGTGATAATACATCGATAAGTCTCTTATGAGTTCTCTGCTCGAACTGCTCTCTTGAATCCTTGTACTTATGAACAGCTCTAAGAATAGTAACAACTTCCTTCTTTGTTGGAAGAGGTACCGGACCACTCACCTGTGCTCCTGTCTTCTTAGCAGTTTCGATGATTTTCTTAGCTGACTGATCAATCAACTGATGATCGTAAGCCTTCAGAGTAATTCTGATTACCTGATTTGCCATAAAAAAAGTCGCCTCCTTCGCACTTTATTGTTTAAGTACGACAAGCGGTGACTGTACACACTCCCACGCGTATCATATAGTCTCATTCATAATTCGACCCACGCGCGTCATTTCTGCGGATTGCAGATGATTTTGGTACAGTGACTTGTCGCCAGTTTCTTCGCCGGAGATTATCTCCAGCATTGACATTCGCTCCACGGAAAACCTGCTTTATTAAAGCAGCAACCTCACGCTTCACAGCTATCAATGTCACAGCAAGTATTAATATACACTAATCCCTATACAAAATCAACAGAAAATATTGTATTTTTTTTAGTACAATATAAAACAAATTCGACCGGTACAATTGTACGGTCGAAACATTATTTTAATAAAATCCAAATCCAAGATACATAGAATTAATGTTCCACTTACCATCTTCATATTTATAATATATGTAAGCAGAATTATTACTATTATTCTTTTCGTTAGCCTTATCGCTTCCTGAATACTGTATCTTGTATGTATATCCTAGTTTAATTGAAACTTTAATCATTGGGCATCCGTCATCTGAATCCACTCTGAAAGATGTATCCGCGATAGAAGCTGTGAATTTGGAAATCTTCAAATCAGATACAGTTTTGTATTTGTCATTGTAGCTGTCGTAAATATTCTTATAAACTGACTCTATGTTCTTCTTTTCTTCTTTGCACACCCTGTCGGTTATAGCTGAATAATCTTTCTTTGCCTGTACAGCGTTAATAATTGTATCCACATCTGTTCTTGCCTGTGTCTTAAGTTCTTCAAGCTTCGAATTAACATATTTTGCATTGTATGCTCCAACTGTAAATGTATCTTCATCATATGCTGCATAAAGCTGTGTTGTATAGTCCTCTATAAATTCTCCAGTTACCTTAATATTATTCTTTCCATTAAAAAGATATGGTATAACGTATTCATCAGAAGAGCTGTTTCCATTCTTAGATGCATCAGACTTATATCCATCACCGACAATAACATCATTAATATATAACGTAAGTCCCTTTGGAACCTTTATTGTAACATCCTTTACCACAAGATTCTCAGCACTGACTTTATACTTCTTAAAAAAAAGCATATAGTGCTTATTGGCTACTGTAAGATACACATCATTATACTGCATTCCAGAATCTGTTATATATCCGACCTTAACAGCCTTGTTACCAGGCATCTTGCTATATGTTGAGACAATGTCATCTGCTGCCATCTTTTCAACTTTCTCACCAGTCGCATCTGCATGAACATTAATAAATGCTTCTTTAGTCAGGAACTCTCCATCAGGCAGATTAATAAGACTATACGCATCATTCCATTCACACTCTGCAACCGCCTTAACATACTGCTTGGCAGTTTTCTTATAGTCTGTCACATTCTTTCCCACACATACAAATATAATTATGGCAGCTATCACAGCAACTCCCGCAGCTACAATTGCAATTATACCCTTAGGAAATCTGGCAGGCTTTTTATTGGCAGGCTGCTGACCAGAAACCTGGCCTGTAAACTGTGCCTGCTGTACAGGCTGCTGACCAAAAACCTGCTGTGGCTGAACTGGCACACTCCCCTGTACCGGTGTTTCCTCCGGCTCTGCTGGCACATTCTCCTGTACCGGTGTTACCTCTGGCTCTTCTTCCACACTTTCCTGCACCGGTGTCTCCTGAGGCACATCTATCACTAGACGTGTCCCACAGTTCCCACAGAATAGTGCCTCATCTTCATTCTTTGTTCCGCAATTTGGGCAAAACATAATTTCTCCTCCCTCATATGATTAATATAGTAAATCATATATCATCATACCATGAATATATGATTTACTCAACCAAATAATCTGTTCTAACTTCACTTGTTTTGTTAATATTTACTGCTGTTTCTGTTTCTCTATTTTTTCTGCAAGATCATTAAGATATTCCCATCGCTCCATCTTTTCTTCAAGCTGCCTTTCCACATCTTCCTTTTCCTTAGTAAGTTCTGCAAGCTTAGAATAAGAAGTTGCATTCTTTGCAATCTCGTTATCAAGTTCTGAAACTTTAGTTTCAAGCTTCTCTATATCATCATCTATAGTCTCATATTCCTTCTGTTCCATGTATGTGAACTTAATCTTATCCTCATGACTGTTATATGCTTTCTTCACTTGCCCTGCTGCCTTTGATTTGGGCGCATCAGCTGTTCCATTTGATGCCACATTATATATAGAAGAAACACATTTATCCCTGTAGTCCGTATAACCACCTTCATACTGTGTAAGGTGGCCTCCTGCCTCAAATGCAAATATCCTGTCAACGACTCTGTCAAGAAAATATCTGTCATGTGAAACTGTAATTACAATACCTGCAAATCCATCAAGATACTCCTCAAGAATCTCAAGAGTTTCAATGTCAAGATCATTGGTAGGCTCATCGAGAATAAGCACATTTGGCGCACTCATAAGAACACTTAACAGATAAAGTCTTCTCTTCTCACCACCTGACAGCTTGCTTATCGGTGTCCACTGCTGCTTCGGTGTAAACAAAAACTTCTCACACATCTGTGACGCTGTTGCCTTTCCATCTGCCGTCGTAACATATTCACCTATGCTTCTTACGAACTCAAGCACAGTAAGACTGTCGTCAAGTGGTTCATTCTCCTGCATGAAATATCCAATTCTTACAGTCTCTCCAACCTCAACACTACCGCTGTCCGGTTCAAGCTGTCCTGCTATAATCTTCATAAGCGTAGACTTGCCGCATCCGTTATCACCAACAATACCGATTCTGTCATCTCTTAGAAAAATGTAGGTAAAATCATCTATTATTGTCCTCTCTCCAAAGCTTTTACAAATGTTGTGAAGTTCAACAGTCTTTCTTCCAAGTCTGCTGCTGACTGAATTCATATCCATAAGCTGCTTGTCAAATCTGGCTCTCGCCTGCTTTGAAGCTTCCTTCATATCCTCAAATCTGTCAATCCGGGCCTGCTGCTTGGTAGAACGAGCCTGACATCCCCTTCTTATCCACGCGAGTTCTTTCCTTAATATATTCTGCCTCTTGGCTTCAGTCGCCCTCTCCATCTCCTCACGCTGGGTCTTCAGCTCAAGAAAGCCTGAATAATTCGTATCGTAGCTGTACAGGGAAGCTTTATCAAGCTCAACAATCCTGTTAGTTACATTATCAAGGAAATACCTGTCATGAGTAACCATGATAAGTTCACCCTAAAACTCTTAATAAACTGCTCCAGCCAGAGCACCATGTCATTATCAAGATGGTTCGTAGGTTCGTCAAGAATAAGAAGCCTTGCCGGCTCAACTAAAGTTCTTGCAAGTGCTGCTCTCTTTTTCTGACCGCCTGATAAAATATTCATCATTGCAGCGTGATTTGTTATTCCAAGCTTGTTAAGAATCTCTTTTGCTTTCGGCTGGCTGTCTGCATGCTTTCCACGCATAACATATTCCAGTACATTTTCATTATCATAATACAGAGGTGTCTGCGCAAGATACGCAAGCTCAATTCCCTTGCCCTTTACAACCTGTCCCTCATCTGGTTCTTCAACACCCGCAATAATCTTTAAAAGAGTAGACTTACCCGTTCCATTCACACCTATAAGCCCAATCTTATCACCACTGTTAATTCCCAGACTTATATTATTAAAAAGTTCCTTTTCTCCGTAGGTCTTGCTGACCTTTTCAATATTTAATATATTCACTATTATCTCCGTTATATAAATTATTGGTCATCATCTGAAAGATTATAGAAATTCTTAAGCTTCTGTGCAAGCTCCGGGTCTTTCTTCTTCAGATGTTCATAATGCTTCCTCTTCTGCTCCATCATATGCTCATATGCATACGGATTGTGAAGTTTTACTCTGTCAAGCATTTCCTTTCTGTGTTCTTTAAGCATCTGGATTGCGTCAGGATTAATCTGTGCCAGCTTCTTCTCGACAACCACACGGCGTTCATCAATTCTTTTCTCAATATCATCAATATCAAGATTCGAATATTTTTTATCATCAAACAAATGCATCTCAAGTCGCTCAAGCAGCTCATTCTCATCAAAGAGTCCGATTCTTCCCCATGCTGCATGCTTTTCAGCATCAACAATAACATTCTTCTCATCTTTCTTGACACTGCCAATCTCATCAGCCATCTCTGTTGCCATCTTCTCAAGCCATTCGTCTGCATCTGCACCAAAAGCCCACTCGATCTCAGCAAGCCTTTCGTTGTCCTCATGTACCTCACCAGAAACAGCCTGCTCTCCTTCCCCCTCCTCAACAGGATAAGGTCTGTCAAACCCTGCATCTCTTAAGGCAAGCGGAATAGTTCTTCTTACAACACCTTTTTCAACAAGCATGCCTGCGCCAAGTTCCCTTAACTGGTCATTAAGCGTGTGTTCATGCTCTGTAATATAGAACCTGATGCCTTTCTTTTCAAGTGTCTTATATAAAGACATAAGCCTGTCAACTGCCGTCACATCAATAGAACCCACACCTCCGGCGTCTACAATTACCATTTTAGTATTATCATCAAGATTCTTTTCTATATCATCAACAAATGTATTAATATTTGCAAAGAAAAGTGCACCATTAAATCTGTATATAACCGCACCTTTTATCCTCTTTACATTACGGTATCTGTTAAGGCTGTAGAACCCATCCTGTCCCGGTATAACTCCGAGAAATGCTCTTGGCGGTTCAACCGCTTTGACAATAACAGCAATGAATGAAAGAATTACACCGATTACAACTCCGTATATCGTTCCGAATAACAGAACGCCTAAAAATGCTCCTACAAATATTGCAAACTCCTTATGGTCTGTTTTCCATAATTTAACTGCAAGCCTGAATTCAGTAATTCCAATCAATGCAGCAACAACAATTCCTGTAAGTATTGGTACAGGAAGATACTCAAGCACCGGCGTACCAAAAAGCACTATAAGAAGCATTGTCAGAGAAGCTGTTATTGACATAATCTGTGATTTACAACCAAACTGATCTGCAATTCCTGTTCTTGACACACTTCCATTCAAAGGACATCCGCCAATTACAGCAGAAGCCGCATTTGCAGCAGCATAAGACAGAATTTCTCTGTTATTGCTTACTTTATAGCCATATTTGTTGGCATAATTATTAGTTGCAAGCAATGTCTGCGCCATGACAACACCTGCCACTGAAAGTCCAAGAAGTATTATATCTGACGGATTCTTAAACACAACCGACATATCAGGAAGTGAGAATCCCGGCAGCCCCTTATCAACATGTGGAAGAAGCTTAACACCGAATCTGTCAATATGAAAAATTGCAGTTGCAAGTGCACCAAGTACCATAAGAAGTACTGACATCGGAAACTTTGGAATGAACTTCTTCGCAACAAGAATAATCACAACTGTTCCGACTCCAAGCACTGCCGACAACAGATTGAACGACTTCATCTCACCAGCTATATGTATAAGAAGCTTATTGCCTCTCCTGTTCCCGCATTACCACCAAACAGCTTTGCTGCCTGCATAAGAATTATTGTCACACCAATACCGCTTATAAATCCACCCATTACAGGTGTTGATATGTAATTGACAATACGGCCTGCTTTAATAAAAAAGAAAAGCAGCAGCCACAATGCTGCAACTAAAGTTATCGCCGGAACTACTGCCTTCGCCTCCTCAGAGCCTGACACTATCCCGAGCGTTGCAAGTGTTCCACCAACAAGTGCCGCCGGAGTTGCATCCACTCCGAACACGAACTGCGGCGAAGATGTCACAAGTCCATATATAAGCACTGGCAGAATAGAGCAGTACAGACCATACACCGCAGGCAGTCCCGCAATCTGTGCATATCCCATTGATATAGGAATTGACACAAGTGCAACAATTATTCCTGAAATAATATCCTTCTGTATATTCTTTAAACTAACATTTTTCAATATGCATCGCCCCTTAATCAGATTTCGATAGAATATATTAACATAAAATAAGCCTGTTCAAAACATTTTTGCACGATTGCAGTTATTAATATTTTCGTATATAATTATTTAATAACAAATGCGGTACCAAACTGCAACACATTTTTATATAGAAAAGGATACTTAATTATGTTTATAGCTGACAACTGGAAAGATTATGAAGTAATAGATACCTCTAAGGGCGAAAAACTTGAACGCTGGGGTAAGTATATTCTTGTACGCCCGGACCCACAGGTAATATGGGACACCCCTAAGAAAGAGCGTGGCTGGAAGAATATGAACGGTCATTACCACAGAAGTTCTAAGGGCGGCGGAGAATGGGAGTTCTTTGACCTTCCACAGCAGTGGCAGATTCACTACAACAGTCCTTCATTTGAACAGGAGCTGACATTCAACTTAAAGCCATTCAGCTTCAAGCACACAGGAATATTCCCTGAGCAGGCTGCTAACTGGGACTGGTTTGGAAAGATAATCTCTGATGCCAGGAAAAAGCGTGGCAGTGAACCTGTAAAGGTTCTTAACCTGTTTGCTTATACTGGTGGAGCAACACTTGCATGTGCAGCCGCAGGTGCTAATGTTACGCATGTAGATGCTTCTAAGGGTATAGTCGCATGGGCTAAAGAAAATGCACAATCTTCAGGACTTATCGACAAGCCTATCCGATGGATAGTTGATGACTGTGTAAAGTTTGTAGAAAGAGAGATAAGAAGAGGTAACCATTACGACGCAATCATCATGGATCCACCTTCATATGGTCGTGGTCCTAAAGGAGAAATTTGGAAAATAGAAGAAGCCATACACCCGCTTGTTAAGCTTTGTGCACAGCTTCTTTCTGATAAACCATTATTTTTCCTTATTAATTCATACACTACAGGTCTTCAGCCAGCCGTTCTTACTTATATGTTAAGCACAGAACTTAAGAGCTTTGGCGGACACTGTGATTCACAGGAAGTAGGTCTTCCTGTTTCAAGCAACGGACTTGTTCTTCCATGTGGAGCTTCTGGCCGCTGGATGAAATAATTAATACACAACACCATCGAGTGACGGCGATTCTTCGCCGTCATTCACAATTCTAATAACAAGATGATTAGGCAGACATGTGATTGGCATTAAAGGCTCAGATATATAGCCCATGTTCACACACAGCTTATCCGGACAGCTTGCATCAGCAATCTTAATCTTTCCATTCTCGACAAGAATATCATTATACTCTCCATCCCCGTATTCAATCCTGAACGTGTACGGATTCTTAACATCATCTAACGAAACAGTTCTTAACAATTCGTTATCTCTGTATATATAAGCAGTCTTTCTACCGTCATTCTTTCCTGATTTCATATATATAATAGAAGCCACACTTGCCCCGACAAGCAGGACAATCACAGCCACCACTGCAATAACTCTTTTTTTCACAATCTCCTCCATCTGCTACATAGTATATTTTTTAGGAATATATCTGTCTGCAAAGAAGCACACAAGGCCCGTAAACAGACCTGTTATAACACCGCTTATCACAAGGAACGGCATGTACGCAAATATACCTGACAATCTGAGTATGAAAAATGCAGCAAGAATCTGGCCTGCATTGTGCGACACCGCGCCAAGTATACCTGTAAGGAATATATACTGTCCCCTAAGCAATTTATTAACAGCTGCCATCACAATAAGACATAAAAATCCACCACTTACACTATATATAAATGATACTGCCTGCCCTGTAAATATTGTAGCCAGTATAATTCTCATAGCCAGCACAATAGCTGCATCACTGAATTTATACCTTTTTAATACAAAAAGTGTGACTATATTGGCAAGCCCTAACTTAACTCCCGGTATTGGAACAAGCGTAGGTATCGCTGATTCCACAACAAATATTGTCAGTGCAATTGTTGTAAGTAATGCCAGCGTTGTAAGTCTCTTAACATCAAAAGTTTTCTTCATATCTGCCTCCGCATAAATATTACCTATGCATTTTAACAGACATTTCATATTAAGACAATAATTCGTTAAATTAATTCAAATTCGTGCAAAATGAGTTTGACAGTTTGTAAAAATATAGTATAATCATTTGGCTTTATAAATATACGAAAGTGAGGAAATCCTATGGTAAAAGACATGACAAATGGTTCGCCTTCCAAGCATATTCTTGGATTTGCAGTTCCAATGCTGTTCGGAATGCTGTTTCAGCAGTTCTACAACCTTGTTGACACAATAATCGTTGGTAAAACTCTCGGTGTTGAAGCTCTTGCCGGAGTTGGAGCAACAGGTTCTATCAACTTCATGATAATCGGTTTCTGTATGGGAGTCTGTAACGGATTCGTGATTCCGGTTGCCCAATGCTTTGGTGCAAAGAAGCCTGCTGACCTTAGAAAATATGTATTTAACGGATATATCTGCAGTATTGTGTTTGCCATAGTGCTTACACTTGCATCCGTAATATTCTGCCGCAGGATACTTATTATCATGAATACGCCGATAGATATTATTGACCATGCCTACAATTACATAGTAGTTATATTCATAGGAATCCCAACAGTGTTCCTATACAACATGGTATCCGGTGTTATCCGCTCGCTCGGCGACAGTAAGACACCTGTAGTTTTCCTGGTGCTTTCTTCAATAATAAATGTAGTACTTGATTTCTTTCTTATTCTTGTATGTAAGATGGGTGTTGCCGGAGCCGGCTGGGCGACCGTAACATCACAGTTAATTTCAGGACTTACCTGCCTTATATATATGTATAAGAAATATGACATCTTAAAAGGTGACAAATCAGAAAGGGTACTTGATAGAAGATTTATCACTAACCTGTGCATGAACGGTGTTCCAATGGGACTCCAGTATTCAATAACAGCCATCGGAAGTACAATCCTTCAGGCTGCTGTCAATACACTTGGTTCAACATATGTAGCTGCAATGACTGCCGGTTCTAAGATGTTCAACTTTACCTGTTGTCCATTTGATGCACTCGGCTCTACCATGGCAACCTATGCCGGACAGAATGTTGGAGCTGCCAAAATCAAAAGACTTGGTCAGGGCGTACGCTCTGCTATGATAATTGGTTCAGTATACAGTGTTCTTTCACTTATTGCACTGTATTTCACTACAGATTATATTGCATTATTATTCGTTAATGCATCTGAGACAACAATTATTGCTCTTACAAGACAGTTCATTCTTGCATCTGCATGCTTCTACATTCCGCTTACAGGTGTTAACGTAGTCCGATTCTGCATACAGGGTATGGGCTTCTCCGTATTGCAATATCAGCTGGTATCTTAGAGATGATTGGCCGTGCGTTTGCAGCCATCATACTTATTCCAAATATTGGATTCATGGGTGCATGCCTCGCCTCACCAATCGCATGGATTGCTGCTGACGCATTTTTATTCCCTGCATTCATACATTGTGCCAAGAAGCTTAATGCAAGGCATAATATTAAATCAAACTAATAACATGACTAAAGGGAGGACAATATTGCCCTCCCTTAATTATTCTATAATATAGACAGCCTGGCTGTGCATCGCTTCATATCTGGATTGAAATGTCTCAAGATTCCTTGTTATATTACCTTCCATAGGATCCATTATATAAACAATATTCTTATTAAAATCATATCCTGTAATTACAACACAATGTTCTGGAGACATCCATGTATATTCTTTCCCATTAAATACAAATGTCTTAGATTCATATGGCTGTCTCATATCTATTGTATTCCATATTACTATCGGGTCACCCTGAGCAACCATACCTAGAATCTCTTTAAAATCTGTTCCGCTGATATTCTTTGCAACTGCTGACATATTATTAACTTTGAAATATTTATTAGCTGCATTAACAATTGGCTGTGACATGCATCCATAACTTGTGTTATCCCTTGGATTACCAAGAAACATTTCGTAGAAGCTGCCATTGCCTTTCTTAAGATATTCATCTGACATAGTTGTTTTATCAACATTACAGCCGTAATAATTTAGTACGGATGTTAACGATGTAATCTCGCATCCTGTTGGCAGCTCTGGATTCTGATTAAGCGATTCATAGCATTCTATTCTGTATACATCTGGTAAATCATTTACAGTCTCTTCACTTACAGAAAGCTGTTCCTCCGTCACATTACCATCGCTCTTAATTGCTGTATATTCTGCACCTACTGCTACACCTTTGCTGACATTCTTATTATTCATCTTGACTGTTAATACAATTGCTACCGTACATGCCAGTATAGTCATCATTACAAGGAATATTTGATTCTTCCTTTTTCCTCTTTTTTTGTATTTTCTCCTGCTATCTCTCCTACTCATCCCAATCACCATCCTAACCTTCCGTTGTAAGTCAAAGTCTCATTTATTAACTTCTATACTTATATACGAAACCTAGCATAATTTGGTCTGAATAAATCGTAAAATTGTGTTTTATAATATTATATAAGCTTTACTACCTGACAATTATCAGTCATACCATCCCAGAATTTACCCAGTGGTGTTCCTCTGAATTTTGCTATAATACTGCAGTTCATCGCACCATGACCAACAATCAGTATATCTTTGCCACTATTAACCTGTGGCATAACCACATTGTCTATAAACTCTCCTGTTCTTGCGAAAAGCTGTTCAAAACTTTCCCCGCCTTCAACCGTCACATAATCCTCCGGTTTCTTAAAAAGAGTATTAATCGGACAGTCATCTATAGCAAATGAATTCTCTATTCCCTCATATATTCCAAATCCCATCTCAACAAGCCTGTCATCTGTATATACAGGTACTCCCCTTCCTTTGAGAAAAATCTCGGCTGTCTCTTTTGCTCTTACTAAAGGAGATGAATAACATATGTCAAAATGTATATCTGCATACTTTTTCCCAGCCTCTGCCGCCATCATTCTGCCTTCATCATTAAGTGGTATATCTGTTCTTCCCTGTAATTTATGACATGCATTCCAGTCCGTTTTTCCATGTCGCATTATATATAACATGTTGTACTCCTCTTTTTATCATACTCTGGTTCATTACTTAGCGAGCGCAAAAAAGGGTCCCCGAGAAACCCGGAAACCCTTGAAAGAACTGTATTAATAACAATTACTCGATGATAGATGCAACAGCACCAGAACCAACTGTTCTACCACCCTCACGGATAGCGAAACGAAGACCCTGCTCCATAGCTACGTTATGGATAAGTTCAACTGTCATCTCTACGTTATCACCAGGCATGCACATTTCTGTACCAGCTGGAAGCTCACAAACACCAGTTACATCAGTTGTTCTGAAGTAGAACTGTGGTCTGTAGTTGTTGAAGAATGGAGTATGACGTCCACCCTCGTCCTTTGTTAATACGTAAACCTGAGCTGTAAACTTGTGGTGTGGTGTGATTGAACCTGGCTTGCAGAGAACCTGTCCTCTCTGGATCTCGTCTCTCTGAACACCTCTAAGAAGTGCACCAATGTTATCACCTGGCTGAGCCTCATCAAGAAGCTTTCTGAACATCTCGATACCAGTTACAACTACCTTACGGATATCTTCATGGATACCAACGATTTCAACTTCCTCATTAACGTGGAGAACACCTCTCTCTACTCTACCAGTAGCAACAGTACCACGTCCTGTGATAGAGAATACGTCCTCTACAGGCATAAGGAATGGCTTATCTGTATCTCTTTCTGGATCTGGAACATACTCATCAATAGTATGCATAAGCTCAAGGATCTTATCTCCCCATTCGCTGTTAGGATCTTCAAGAGCCTTAAGAGCTGAACCCTGGATGATTGGAGTATCATCTCCTGGGAATCCGTACTCGTTAAGAAGTTCTCTGATTTCCATATCTACTAATTCAAGAAGTTCTGGATCATCAACCATATCACACTTGTTCATGAATACAACGATGTAAGGAACACCAACCTGACGAGCAAGAAGGATATGCTCTCTTGTCTGAGCCATAACACCATCAGTAGCAGCAACAACAAGGATACCTGCATCCATCTGAGCAGCACCTGTGATCATGTTCTTTACATAATCAGCATGTCCTGGACAGTCAACGTGTGCATAGTGTCTCTTCTCTGTCTCATACTCAACGTGAGCTGTAGAGATAGTGATACCTCTTTCTCTTTCCTCTGGTGCCTTATCAATATTCTCGAATGCAACAGCCTCACCTGTACCAAGTCTCTCATGAAGAGTCTTTGTGATAGCAGCTGTTAATGTAGTCTTACCGTGATCTACGTGTCCGATTGTACCAATGTTACAATGTGGTTTTGTTCTCTCAAATTTAGCCTTTGCCATTGTTTAAAATCCTCCTAAAAATATTTAGATTGCCCTGAGGGGTATCCCCCTCGGGCTTTGTCATAGCTGATATTTATTATATTTCATTTAGTGAAATATTTCAACTATATTTTTATAGTTATTACTTATTTCTATCAGAAATAACCTTATCCTGAACAGACTTTGGAGCCTGCTCATACTTATCGAAGAACATAGAGTAGTTACCACGACCCTGTGTCTTAGAACGAAGGTCAGTAGCATATCCGAACATCTCAGCAAGTGGAACGAATGCTTTAATCATCTTACCACCTGAGATATCTTCCATACCCTCAATACGTCCTCTACGTGAGTTGATATCACCGATTACATCACCCATGTATTCTTCTGGCATAGTAACCTCAACCTTCATGATAGGCTCAAGAAGGGCAGGTGCTGCCTTAGCCATAGCATCCTTGAATGCCATAGAACCAGCAATGTGGAATGCCATTTCTGAAGAATCGACTTCATGGTATGAACCATCGTAAATATCTGCTCTAAGTCCGAGAACTGGGAATCCAGCTAAGATACCTGAATTAGCAGCTTCTCTGATACCGTCAGCAACTGAAGGGATATATTCCTTAGGAATAGCACCACCAACTACTGAAGACTCACAGAAGAGTACTGGAGGTTCGTTAATTAATACTGTGTTCTTTGTCTCAACATCAAACTTATCAACGTTAGCTTCAAGTGGTGAGAAACGTACTTTACAGTGACCATACTGACCACGTCCACCTGACTGCTTAGCATACTTACTATCAACATCAACTGCCTTAGTAAAGCACTCTCTGTAAGCAACCTGAGGTGCACCAACGTTAGCCTCTACCTTGAACTCACGAAGAAGTCTGTCAACGATGATATCAAGGTGAAGCTCACCCATACCAGCGATGATTGTCTGACCTGTTTCCTGATCTGTATGAGCACGGAATGTAGGATCTTCTTCAGCAAGCTTTGCTAAAGCTTCACCCATCTTACCCTGGTCATTCTTAGTCTTTGGCTCGATAGCAAGCTCGATAACTGGCTCTGGGAATTCCATAGACTCTAAGATAACTGGATGTGCCTCATCACAGATAGTATCACCTGTTACTGTAACCTTAAGACCTACTGCAGCAGCGATATCTCCTGAGTAAACCTTATCAATTTCTTTTCTCTGGTTAGCGTGCATCTGAAGGATACGGCCAACTCTTTCTTTCTTATTCTTATTAGAGTTAAGTACATATGAACCACCGTTTAATGTACCTGAGTAAACTCTGAAGAATGCTAACTTACCAACGAATGGATCCGTCATAATCTTGAATGCAAGAGCTGCAAATGGCTCTTCATCAGATGACTTTCTTGTTACTTCGTTACCGTCTTCGTCAACACCTGTGATATCTGGGATATCTGTAGGAGCTGGCATGTACTCGATAACAGCATCAAGAAGCTTCTGAACGCCCTTGTTCTTATAAGCTGTACCGCAAAGACAAGGAATAGCTGTACCTTCAATAGTACCCTTTCTTAAAGCAGCCTTTAACTCTGGAACTGAAATTTCCTCATCGTTAAAGAACTTCTCCATAAGGTCTTCATCAAGTTCAGCACACTGCTCAACAAGCTTGTCATGGTATTCCTGAGCCTGATCAGCTAAATCAGCAGGAATATCGCCAACAACGATATCATCACCCTTATCTCCGTTGAAGACATAAGCCTTCATCTCGAATAAGTCGATAATTCCCTTGAAGTCATCTTCCTTACCGATAGGAATCTGTACAAGTACAGGATTCTTTCCAAGCTTTGTAATAAGCTGGTTGCATGATCCGAAGAAATCAGCACCCATCTTATCCATCTTGTTCATGAAAGCCATACGAGGTACATTGTACTTATCAGCCTGACGCCATACATTCTCTGACTGTGGCTCAACACCGTTCTGTGCATCGAATACACCTACGGCACCATCAAGTACTCTAAGTGAACGCTCAACCTCTACTGTGAAGTCAACGTGTCCTGGAGTATCGATAATGTTAATACGGTATTCTGGCTGTGTCTTATCTGGCTTACCCTCTTTCTCAGGTGTCCAGTGACATGTTGTAGCAGCTGAAGTGATTGTGATACCTCTCTCCTGCTCCTGGGCCATCCAGTCCATAGTAGCAGTACCTTCATGAGTATCACCAATCTTGTGATTAACACCAGTATAATAAAGGATACGCTCTGTTAATGTTGTCTTACCAGCATCAATATGAGCCATAATTCCGATATTTCTGGTTCTCTCCAATGGATATTCTCTTCCAGCCATGGATAAAACCTCCTATAATTATAATTAGAATCTGTAATGAGCAAAAGCCTTGTTTGCTTCTGCCATCTTGTGCATATCTTCTTTTCTCTTTACTGATGCACCTGTGTTGTTAGCTGCATCAAGAATTTCGTTAGCGAGTCTTTCTTCCATAGTCTTCTCGCCTCTTGCTCTAGAGAATGTAGTCATCCAACGAAGAGCTAAAGCCTGTCTTCTGTCTGGCTTAACTTCGATAGGTACCTGGTAAGTAGCTCCACCGATACGTCTAGCCTTAACTTCAAGAACTGGCATAATATTATTCATAGCTTCTTCAAATACTTCGATAGCTGGTCTCTCAGTCTTAGCTGCAACTCTATCAAAAGCACCGTAAACAATCTTCTGAGCTACTCCTCTCTTACCATCAAGCATAATGTTGTTGATAAGCTTAGTAACTACCTTATTGTTGTAAATAGGATCTGCTAATACATCTCTTTTCTGTGTATGTCCTTTACGTGGCACGGTTCTTCCCTCCTTAATAAATTTATTAAATCATAGGTACTCACAAATAAAAAATGTGTTCGCGCCGTATATATTAACCTGCAACCTCTTGATTAATCTAATTCCGGCACAATTCAAAATTTAATTTGTTCGTAAAAATCAGATTCTTACGAATCCGACTCTTGCAAATTGTAAAACTTGCATGCATTCATATAAATGCGTGTCTTAATTCAGGCTTAATTACTTAGCGTCCTTAGGTCTCTTAGCACCGTACTTAGAACGAGCCTGTCTTCTCTTTGCAACACCTGCTGTATCAAGTGTTCCTCTGATGATGTGGTATCTTGTACCTGGTAAATCCTTTACTCTTCCACCTCTTATAAGAACAACACTGTGTTCCTGAAGATTGTGTCCCTCACCTGGGATGTAAGATGTTACCTCGATACCATTAGAAAGACGTACTCTGGCGATCTTTCTAAGAGCTGAGTTAGGCTTCTTAGGTGTAGCAGTCTTAACAGCTGTACAAACACCTCTCTTCTGTGGAGAAGAGATATCTGTTGCCTTCTTCTGAAGTGAGTTGTAACCCTTCTGAAGAGCTGGTGCTGTAGACTTCTTTACTGCAGTCTTTCTTCCCTGTTTTACTAACTGGTTAAATGTTGGCATTCCGTTTTCACCTCCCGAAATTAGAATAATGAATGGTTGCATCTTAGTATCAACTAAGAAAATGTTTTGTCACCAAAACAGCGCAAAAATAGTACTTGCCTATTCGCACGCTTTATTAGTATATATATTTGCAAATTCAGTGTCAAGCATTTTTTCAAAAAAAGACAAAAGCGTGCCAGATTTTATCAATCTGACACGCCATAAGTTTCTATAAAGAATTAATCTTCCTGTGTGAAAACAAGCTCGTCTTCACCAGACTCATCTTCATCTTCTTCAATGTAGTTATCTGTAGAACTAATCTTGATATCCTGATAACGCTTCATACCTGTACCAGCAGGGATAAGCTTACCAATAATAACGTTCTCTTTAAGTCCGATAAGTGGATCAATCTTTCCATTAATAGCTGCATCTGTAAGGACCTTTGTTGTCTCCTGGAATGAGGCAGCTGACATAAATGATGTAGAAGCAAGTGAAGCCTTAGTAATACCAAGAATGATTGGAGTGCCTGTAGCAAGCTTCTTTCCTTCCTCTTCAAGCTTCTCATTAACTTCCTGGAATTCAATTGTGTCAACCTGTGATCCTGGAAGGAACTTAGAATCTCCAGCTTCATCAACAACTATCTTCTTAAGCATCTGACGAACGATAAGCTCAATATGCTTATCATTGATATCAACACCCTGGATACGGTAAACCTTCTGAACTTCACGAAGGAGATAATCCTGAACAGCTCTTACACCAAGAATTCTTACGATATCATGTGGATTCTCAGAACCCTCTGTGATTTCTTCACCCTTAGCAACAACCTGTCCTTCAACAACCTTTTCTCTTGTATCCTTAGATAATGGATAAGCCTTTGAATTACCTTCATCGTCAGTTATAACAATTTCAGTCTTCTTCTCAGTCTTAACAATGCTTACAGTTCCGCCAAACTCAGCAAGTACAGCCAGCATCTTAGGCTTTCTTGCCTCGAAAAGCTCTTCTACTCTAGGAAGACCCTGAGTAATGTTATCACCGGCAACACCACCAGTATGGAAAGTTCTCATAGTAAGCTGTGTACCAGGCTCACCGATTGACTGGGCTGCAATAATACCAACAGCTTCACCAACCTGTACTGTCTGACCAGTAGCCATGTTAGTTCCATAACATTTAGCACATACACCAATATGTGAACGGCAAGTAAGAATTGTTCTGATCTTAACCTTATCAACACCGGTCTTAATAATAGCTTCTGCTCTCTTAGGAGTTACAAGGTGGTTAGCTTCAACAATAACCTCACCAGTAGCTGGATCAACAATATCCTCAGCTAAGTATCTTCCTGTAATACGCTCCTGTAATGGTTCAAGAATATCTTCCTTGGCATCACTTGAGTTAGTAGCTCTGTTATTAACAAATGAGTAAACATACATACCAGGTATCTGCTTACCTGCGCTACAATCTGTCTCTCTGATAATAAGATCCTGAGAAACATCAACAAGTCTTCTTGTAAGGTATCCTGAATCGGCTGTACGAAGGGCTGTATCTGAAAGTCCTTTACGGGCACCGTGAGCTGAAATAAAGTATTCCAGAACGTCAAGACCTTCACGGAAGTTAGACTTGATAGGAAGTTCGATAGTGTTACCTGATGTATCGGCCATCAAACCACGCATACCTGCTAACTGCTTAATCTGCTGGTTAGAACCACGGGCACCTGAGTCAGCCATCATGAAGATGTTGTTATATTTATCAAGACCCTGAAGAAGGGCGTCCTTAATCTTATCATCAGTTTCCTGCCATACGCGGATAACATTCTTATGTCTTTCCTCGTCAGTAGCCTGACCTCTGTTATATTTAACAGTAATCTGTTCAACTTTCTTTTCTGCCTCAGCAAGAAGCTGCTTCTTAACTGGTGGCACTGTCATCTCAGAAATAGAAACAGTCATGGCAGCTCTGGTAGAGTACTTATAACCCATAGCCTTGATATCATCAAGAACTTCTGCAGTTGTTGTAGTACCATGAGTATTGATAACATGCTGTAAGATATCCTTAAGCTGTTTCTTTCCTACATGGAAATCAACTTCTGGAAGTAATAAATTCTCTTCCTTGCTTCTGTCAACATATCCTAAATCCTGAGGAAGAATCTCATTAAATATAAGTCTTCCAAGTGTAGACTCAATATTACCTGAAAGCTCTTCTCCGTTAATATTCTTAGTTACATGAACCATAATCTTAGCATGTAATGTAATTATACCATTCTCATAAGCAAGAACTGCTTCATTGATACTCTTGAAAATCTTGCCCTCTCCCTTTGCACCTGGTCTTTCCTGTGTAAGGTAGTAAATACCAAGTACCATATCCTGTGAAGGAACGGCAACAGGACCACCATCAGATGGCTTAAGAAGGTTGTTAGGTGAAAGAAGCATAAATCTACACTCAGCCTGAGCCTCAACAGAAAGTGGGAGATGGACAGCCATCTGGTCACCATCGAAATCGGCATTGAACGCTGTACAAACAAGTGGATGAAGCTTAATAGCCTTACCTTCTACAAGGATTGGCTCGAAAGCCTGAATACCAAGTCTGTGAAGTGTAGGAGCACGGTTAAGCATAACTGGATGCTCTTTGATAACATCTTCAAGTACATCCCATACTTCTGGCTCAAGATGTTCTACGCTCTTCTTAGCTTTCTTAATATTATCTGCAAGATTACGTCTTACAAGCTCTCTCATAACGAATGGCTTGAATAACTCAATAGCCATCTCTTTAGGAAGACCACACTGGTAAATCTTAAGTTCTGGTCCTACTACGATAACTGAACGTCCTGAGTAGTCAACTCGCTTACCAAGAAGGTTCTGTCTGAAACGTCCCTGCTTACCCTTTAATAAATCTGATAAAGACTTAAGAGCTCTGTTACCAGGGCCTGTTACAGGACGGCCATTTCTACGTCCATTATCAATAAGAGCATCAACAGCTTCCTGAAGCATTCTCTTCTCGTTACGGACAATGATTTCAGGAGCGCCAAGCTCAAGAAGTCTTGCAAGTCTGTTATTTCTGTTAATAATTCTTCTGTAAAGATCATTAAGATCTGAAGTTGCAAAACGTCCACCATCAAGCTGGACCATAGGTCTTAAATCTGGTGGGATTACAGGGATTTCTGTAAGAATCATCCACTCAGGCTTAGTTCCTGCATTCTTAAATGCTTCAACAACTTCAATTCTCTTTATAAGTCTGGCAGCCTTCTGAGAAGTAGTGTTAGCAAGCTCTTCCTTAAGTCTTACTTCTTCTTCTTCAAGGTTAACCATCTGGAGGAGCTCAAGGATTGCCTCAGCTCCCATACCAACACGGAAAGCCTTGCTTCCGTACTGCTCGCAGAGTTCTCTGTATTCAGTCTCTGAAAGAATCTTCTTGAAAGGAATATCTGTTTCACCTGGATCAATTACGATATATGAAGCAAAATATAATACCTTTTCAAGGTTCTTAGGACCAATATCAAGAATGAGATCCATACGGCTAGGAATACCCTTGAAGTACCAGATATGTGATA
Source organism: Eubacterium sp. AM46-8 (assembly GCF_003466705.1). Taxonomy (NCBI): domain Bacteria; kingdom Bacillati; phylum Bacillota; class Clostridia; order Eubacteriales; family Eubacteriaceae; genus Eubacterium; species Eubacterium sp. AM46-8. The sequence goes on along the minus strand of NZ_QSEU01000016.1, from coordinate 16,917 downwards.
CAGGTGCAGCAAGGTGAATATGACCCATACGGTCTCTTCTTACGCTGGCCTTAGTAACCTCAACACCACATTTGTCGCAGACAATACCCTTGTCTTTGATCTTCTTGTACTTACCGCAGTGGCACTCCCAGTCCTTGCTAGGACCAAATATTCTTTCGCAGAAAAGTCCATCCTTTTCTGGCTTAAGTGTTCTATAGTTAATTGTTTCAGGTTTGGTAACCTCACCATGAGACCACTCCAAAATATTCTCAGGAGAAGCAAGCTTGATCTGAATTTTATCAAATTTCATTGACTTATTTGATTTAATTTCTTCTGCCATTATAGTGCTCCCTTCTAATTAATATTCATCTGAATTGCCATCGCCGTAATCATCATCAAAATCATCGGCCATATCAAAATCAGCTTCATCATCTGAATCTACAGCATCTTCTGTTCCATCTTCATTGAGAGTAACTGTTGACATTCCGCCAGCCTTGTACTCTGCCTCTTCCTCTCTGCTGTTTCTTCTATATCCGTTACCTTCATCAAGAACCTTCTTGAAATCAGTAACTTCATACTCAGAACTCTCAAGAAGTCTGACTTCATTGTTGTCCTGATCAAGAACTCTTACATCAAGTGCGAGTGACTGAAGTTCCTTAAGAAGAACCTTGAATGATTCTGGAACTCCTGGTTCAGGAATATTCTCACCCTTAATAATAGCTTCGTAAGTCTTAACTCGTCCTACAACATCATCAGACTTAACAGTAAGGATTTCCTGAAGAGTATAAGCAGCACCATAAGCCTCAAGTGCCCAAACTTCCATCTCTCCAAATCTCTGTCCACCGAACTGTGCTTTACCACCAAGTGGCTGCTGTGTTACAAGTGAGTATGGACCAGTTGAACGAGCATGAATCTTATCATCAACAAGGTGATGAAGCTTTAAGTAATGCATGAATCCGATAGTTACAGGACTGTCGAAATACTCACCAGTTCTACCATCTCTAAGTCTTACCTTACCATCACGACCGATTGGAACACCCTTCCACTCAGCTCTGTGATCTCTATGTTCTGAAAGGTAATCAAACACCTCTTTATTAAGGACATCCTTATATTCTGCTGTAAATGTAACCATATCCTCTGGATATTCTTCTCCATTCTTTTCAGCCTCAGCCTTCTGGGCCGCAAGCTCTTCATCATCAAATGGATGGTTAGCATATGCATTTGCCATATCAAGAGTATCCATAATATCGTTCTCATCTGCACCATCAAATACTGGTGTTGCAATGTTAAATCCAAGTACCTTGGCAGCAAGACTTAAATGAATCTCAAGGACCTGTCCAATGTTCATTCGTGAAGGAACGCCCAATGGGTTAAGTACGATATCAAGCGGACGACCATTAGGAAGGAATGGCATATCTTCAACAGGAAGTACTCTTGATACGACACCCTTGTTACCATGACGACCAGCCATCTTATCACCAACGCCGATCTTTCTCTTCTGTGCAATATATATACGAACAGACTTGTTAACTCCTGGTGAGAGTTCATCTCCGTTCTGTCTTGTAAATGTCTTAACAGCAACAACGATACCGTATGCACCATGAGGAACCTTAAGTGAAGTATCTCTTACTTCTCTTGCCTTCTCACCAAAGATAGCTCTAAGAAGTCTCTCTTCAGCAGTAAGCTCTGTCTCTCCCTTAGGAGTAACCTTACCAACAAGGATATCACCAGCTCTTACTTCAGCACCAACACGGATGATACCATTCTCATCAAGATCCTTAACTGCCTCAGAACCTGTTGATGGAAGATCTCTTGTAATCTCTTCAGGTCCTAACTTAGTATCTCTTGCTTCTGTCTCATATTCTTCAATATGAATAGATGTATAAACATCATCTCTAACGAGACGCTCACTAAGAAGTACAGCATCCTCGTAGTTATAACCTTCCCAAGTCATGAAACCAATAAGTGGGTTCTTACCAAGGGCAATCTCACCATTAGATGTAGATGGACCATCAGCAATAACATCTCCTGCCTTAACCTCATCTCCCTTGAATACAATAGGTCTCTGGTTATAGCAGTTACTCTGGTTACTTCTTGAGAACTTAGTAAGCTTATATTCGCGTGCCTTACCATCTTTCTCTCTGATAACAATCTTGTTAGATTCAGAAGAAAGAACAACACCATCGGCTTCTGCAACTACACACACGCCTGAGTCAACTGCAGTCTTATTCTCAATACCAGTTCCGATAACAGGAGCTTCTGTCATAAGAAGAGGTACGGCCTGACGCTGCATGTTAGATCCCATGAGGGCACGGGTACAGTCATCGTTCTGAAGGAATGGAATCATTGATGTAGCAACTGAGAATACCATCTTAGGAGATACGTCCATAAGATCAATCTGGCTCTTATCAAACTGAGAAGTCTCTTCTCTGTAACGTCCAGATACAGTATTTCTTACGAAATAACCATTCTCATCAATCTCAGCATTAGCCTGAGCTACATGGAAATCATCTTCCTCATCAGCTGTGAAGTAACGAACTTCATCAGTAACTCTTGGATTCTTAGGATCAGACTTATCTACAATACGATAAGGAGCTTCAACGAATCCATATTCATTAATTCTTGCATAAGATGCAAGAGAGTTAATAAGACCAATGTTAGGTCCTTCAGGAGTCTCGATAGGACACATTCTACCATAATGAGTATAGTGTACATCTCGAACCTCGAAACCTGCACGATCTCTTGAAAGGCCACCAGGACCAAGTGCTGAAAGACGTCTCTTATGAGTAATCTCACTAAGAGGATTATTCTGATCCATGAACTGTGACAACTGTGAACTTCCGAAGAATTCCTTAATAGCAGCTGTTACAGGCTTAATATTAATAAGTGACTGTGGAGATATTCCGCTAAGATCCTGTGTAGACATTCTCTCACGAACAACTCTTTCCATTCTTGAGATACCAATTCTGAACTGGTTCTGAAGAAGTTCTCCTACAGCTCTGATACGTCTGTTTCCAAGGTGATCAATATCATCCTTAGTACCAACGCCATATTCAAGGTGCATATTATAATTGATAGAAGCAAGAATATCTTCTACTGTAATATGCTTAGGAATAAGGTCAGCAATATTCTTAGTAATAGCTTCCTTAATATCTTCTAAAGATTCATTCTCAGCAAGAATCTGGGCAAGAACAGGATAGTATACATACTCTGTTACACCAAGTTCCTTAGCTTCTTCCTCGCTGATATCAACCCATTTAGTAATATCAACCGCACGGTTAGAAAGAATCTTAACAACTCTGTCAGATACTGTACCATCAGCAGCCTTAACTTCTACAGTAATAAATACTGAAGGAACAGCTGCATCCTGAATAGCCTGTGCTGACTCTCTTGTAAGCTTCTCACCTGCTGTTGCAATAACAGTTCCATTCTCATCAACAACATCCTCAGCAAGAACCTGTCCTGTAAGTCTGCTCTTGAAAGAAAGCTTCTTATTAAACTTATATCTTCCAACATGAGCCAGGTCATATCTTCTAGGGTCAAAGAACATACCTGAAATAAGTGCTTCTGCACTTTCAACAGATAATGGTTCACCTGGTCTTAACTTCTTATAAAGTTCAAGAATACCTTCCTGATAATTAGTAGAAGTATCCTTCTCCATAGTTGCAAGAAGCTTAGGCTCCTCACCAAATATATCAAGAATCTCGGCATTAGTACCAAATCCTAAAGCTCTGATAAGAACTGTAATAGGCACCTTCTTATTACGGTCAACCTTAACATAGAATACATCGTTAGCATCTGTTTCGTACTCTAACCAGGCACCTCTGTTAGGAATTACCTGACAGCTGTATAAGAAAATCTTACCATATTTATCCTTCTGTATATCATAATAAATACCAGGTGAACGTACCAACTGGCTGACAATAACTCGTTCAGCACCATTAATTACAAATGTACCTGTCTTAGTCATTAAAGGCAGGTCGCCCATGAAAATTTCATGTTCGCTGATGCTTTCTGTCTCTTTGTTATGAAGTCTTACTGTAACCTTAAGAGGAGCTGCATATGTAGCATCTCTTTCTTTACACTCTTCAATTGAATACTTAACTTCGTCTTCACATAACGCAAAATCTACAAATTCCAGACTCAATCTTCCGTTATAGTCTGCAATTGGAGATATGTCATCAAAGACCTCTTTCAAGCCTTCATTCAAAAACCACTGGTAAGAATCCTTCTGCACCTCAATAAGGTTAGGCATCTCAAGAACCTCTTTCTGTCTTGAGAAACTCATACGCATTGCCTTGCCCGACGTTATTGGGCGTAATCTGTTTTTCTCCATTGACGTTTCACCCCTTAGTTTTCTTCACATTAATATATTACATTATCGGTAAATGTGCAGAGAATGAGCACAAGTTACCACAATAGTGCATTGTCCATAGTACATCAATATTATATATATGTCAAGGGATTTTCTAAAAAAATCATGAATATTCAGAATAAGATATAGATAATAATATAGCTGCCATATCTGGCAGAATATAATAAAGAAATGTATTTTAATACTTTAGAAAAAAGAAAAGACAGGAGCTTTGAAAGCCCACTGTCTTTTCTATTATATTCATTAGAACAATCAAGTAAATTACTTAAGAGTAACCTTAGCTCCAACTTCTTCAAGCTTCTTCTTGATTTCCTCAGCCTCTTCCTTAGAAGCCTGCTCCTTAACAACCTTAGGAGCTCCATCAACAACATCCTTAGCTTCCTTTAAGCCAAGACCTGTGATTTCACGAACAACCTTGATAACCTTAACCTTCTGATCGCCAGCTTCTGTAAGCTCAACGTCAAATTCTGTCTTCTCCTCAGCTGCTGCTGCGCCAGCACCTGCTGCTGCAACTACAACGCCTGCTGCTGCAGATACGCCGAATTCTTCTTCACAAGCCTTAACTAAATCGTTAAGCTCTAATACTGATAAACCTTTAATAACTTCAATGATTTCCTGTGTTGTCATTATTATAATCTCCTTTTTAATATTATTCTAAAATTGAAAGAGCATCTATGCTGCTTTCATAGTTAATTCAGTGTTAAACTGATTAAGCAACTTCCTCGTTCTTCTCAGCAATCTGCTTAATAACACGAGCAAAGTTTGTAATAGGTGACTGTATACTTCCAAGTAACTTTGAAAGAAGCTCCTCTCTTGAAGGGATAGTAGCGATTGTAGCGATACCTGCCTCATCGTAGAATGTTCCTTCAACAACGCCACACTTTAACTCAAGAGCATTAGCTGTCTTAGCGAAATTAGCTAAGATTCTTGCAGGTGCTGTAGCATCAGTCTTGCTGAATGCAATAGCGTTAGTTCCTTCAAGAGTATCAGCAATTGACTCGAACTCTGTTCCAGCAACAACTCTCTTTACTAAAGTGTTCTTATAAACCTTGTAAACTACGCCAGCTTCTCTTAACTGCTTACGAAGCTGTGTATCCTGTTCTACTGTAAGACCGCTGTAGTTAACTACAACAACGCCCTGGGCGCCATCAAAATTAGCTGTGATCTCATCGATAGTAGATGTCTTAAGGCCTACATTCTTTAAAATAGCCATGAATAATTACCTCCTGTTAGATTCTTGCTTCATAATAGAAGCGATTTTGCCTAAGTGAAGATTATTCGTCTATAGTTTCCCTACAAACAAAAACCCTCTCTGCCAAAGACAGAGAGGGAATCATTAATCAAATCCTTAAATCCTCGGTAGGCGTGTTACCTTTAACCATCATCAGTAATACTGAATCCGGACCTGCTGTCTACGGCAAAATATTATGTTAACAGCAAAATGCTGCTCACAATCTGATAGTATACTATCAAAATATATTAATGTCAACCGTTTTTAATCAAAAATCTGATTAACCCACATACTTGGCTGTGCTTAACTTAACACCAGGTCCCATAGTAGAAGTAAGAACTACACTTCTAAGATAAGCTCCCTTAAGTGAAGATGGCTTAGCCTTAACGATTGCATCCATAATAGCCTGGAAGTTGTCTGATAACTGCTCCTCTGTAAATGAAGCCTTACCAATTGGCACGTGAATGATATTAGTCTTGTCAAGTCTGTACTCGATCTTACCAGCCTTGATATCATTAACAGCTTTTGTTACATCCATAGTAACTGTACCAGCCTTAGGGTTTGGCATTAATCCCTTAGGACCAAGTACACGACCAAGACGACCAACAACACCCATCATATCTGGAGTTGCAACAACAACGTCGAACTCGAACCAGTTATCGTTCTGGATCTTAGGAATAAGTTCCTCGCCACCAACGAAATCTGCTCCAGCTGCAAGAGCCTCATCAGCCTTAGCACCCTTAGCAAATACTAATACACGTACAGTCTTACCTGTTCCGTGTGGAAGAACAACAGCTCCTCTGATCTGCTGCTCAGCGTGACGTCCATCACAACCTGTTCTGATATGTGCTTCGATTGTCTCGTCGAATTTAGCAGTAGCGTTCTTCTTTACTAATGAGATAGCGTCTGCTGCTTCATATAATGTCTGGCGGTCAATATTCTTGGCTGCCTCAACGTATTTCTTTCCTCTTTTCATTATAAACCTCCTAGTGGTAATATCGGAAGGATTCTATCTTTCCTCCCACAATAATCATGAATCAAATGTAGATTAGTCTTCTACAACGATACCCATACTCTTAGCTGTTCCTTCGATCATAGAAGTAGCTGCTTCGATAGATGCAGCGTTAAGATCTGGCATCTTAAGCTCAGCGATCTTCTGAACTTCTGCTCTCTTAATAGTAGCAACCTTAGTCTTGTTAGGTACGCCTGATCCTGACTTAATGTTGCAAGCCTTCTTAAGAAGTACTGCTGCAGGTGGAGTCTTTGTAATAAAGCTGAAGCTTCTATCAGCATAAACTGTAATAACTACAGGTATGATAAGATCTCCCTGATCTGCTGTCTTAGCATTGAACTGCTTTGTGAATTCTACGATGTTAACACCGTGCTGACCAAGTGCTGGACCAACTGGTGGAGCTGGTGTAGCCTTGCCGGCAGGAATCTGTAATTTAATATATCCTGTTACTTTCTTTGCCATTTTGGCACCTCCTAAAAATAAATGTGGTAATTGGCGACCATAATAATGTTACCCGCTATCCATCTCCCAAGAATCACCTTTAGGTGATTCTTGCAAATGAATTAGCGAAGCTAATTCATTTTGGTCTCCCACGTCCCAGGATCGGGACTGCTTCTTACAATAACTTCACATCTGTGAAATCAATTTCGACCGGTGTCTCACGACCGAACATCTCAACATTAATTGTAAGGCACTGCTTGCCTTCATTAATATTGGTAATCTCACCAACTGTATCTTCCCATGCACCTGAGAGGATCATAACCTTATCACCGACCTTGCCATTAAACTGGATAACAGGCTTAACTTCCTGTTCTTCCTCAAGGCTTATGCCGAGATTTCTGATTTCTGTTGGTGTAAGTGGTACTGGCTTTGATCCAGGACCAACAAATCCTGTAACACCTCTTGTATTTCTGACAACATACCAACTATCGTCGTTCATTACCATCTTTACAAGAACGTATCCAGGAAACATTTTCTTCTGAGCAGCTTTCTTTGAACCATCTTTAATCTCCACTACTGTTTCAAGTGGAACGATAACTTCAAGAATCTGATCGTGAAGATTTCTGTTTTCAACTGTCTTCTCAATGTTAGCCTTCACCTTATTCTCATAACCTGAGTAAGTGTGAACTACATACCATTTTGCGTCATCCATACAATCACCTATTCCTTATTTTACAATGAACTCAATTCCAAAGCGGACAATTAAATCCACAACTGCAATGATTACACCTAATAATACGGATACAGCCAATACAGCTACAGTTTCCTTAGTAAGCGACTGACGGTCTGGCCAAATGATTTTTGAAAATTCAGCTTTTAAACCTTTGAACCAGTTCTTTTTCTGCTTCTTAGCTTTTACAGTATCACCCATGAAATACTCCTCACTGTACTAATTACTTTGTTTCCTTGTGTAATGTGTGTGATTTACAGAACTTACAATACTTCTTTGTTTCCATTCTGTCTGGATGAGCTTTCTTTTCCTTAGTCATGTTGTAATTGCGCTGTTTACACTCAGTACATGCCAATGTTATCTTTACTCGCACAACTTCCACCTCCAATTATTATTTTTGTAGGTGTTAAAACACCAATTGGTTTCTTTGCCCGCCTAATCAATGTTGGGTTGTTGAAATTCAGGCACGCAAAAAAGACCGCTTCCATAGCCGTTCTAATATAGCACAGCATAATCGTACTCGTCAACAACTTTTTTAAAGAAAATATAGTGACGCAAATATAGTGACAAAAATGCGAACCGTATTAATCATCTAAAAATGCACGCACAGCTTCCTCATCAACCACACCGTCTGCCTTTCTTGGCAAAGCTTCTTTTCTTAATACAATCTTCTGGATTTCCCAACGGTATCCCTTCTTCTCATTGTACTTGTCAATGCGGCGTTTGAATATATCTTCCGTCGCGCTCTTATCAATTGGCACAATAACTGCTGTAAGTCTGTTATTGTAAAATGTTATAAATCCTTCTGCAACTCCGTTAATTGCCGTAATCTGTTCATTAGTTCTTACACGGCTTATCTTCTCACCAGTCGGCAAAAGGATAATATCATCATTGCGGCGTATTAGAACAAGTCTTCCTGCACTGTTTATTCTTCCATAATCACCTGTGTGGTACACTCCATCCTTTAATACTGCTGCTGTAGCCTCTGAATCATTATAATATTCCTTCATTACGCATGGACCACCTACAAGGATTTCACCATCCTCTGCGATTGAAACAGCATTTGCATCAAAAAGAGTATATGAACCATCAGAAAGCTCATTAATTCCAATGTACCCAGATGTCTCTGTCATGCCATATATGCTGTATACCTTGAGATTGCTGCCTCGCAAGCTCTCAAAAAGTCTGAATGGGCAGCTCGCCTCTCCTATTATAATGGTGTTCAGTTCATTGTTAAATCCGCTTACTGCACGCAGATAATCAATCATAGAAGGTGTTCCCACAAGAATAGTAGGATTATAATAATATGTATCTGCATCTATATGTCTTAATCCTCGTCCGATACACACCATTGCACCATTAAAGATAGGCCATATCAGGCTATATATTAATCCAAATTCATTATGCAAAGGAATCTGTGCAAGCACTATATCTTCAGGCGTACATTCAACTCTGCTGCTTATAGCCTTTGCTGCACTAAGAACATTCTCTACGGACAACACAACCGGCTTATCACACTCGTCAGCAGTTGCTGTAAACATAATAATATCACCTTCCTGTGTATTCTCATCATACACAAGTCCATCGACATTATCCTTCTCAGCACTGGATATAATAATAGCATTCTCATCTGACAGAATATACTGGTTAGTTGATGTCAGCGTATAGCTTACTTCTGTCTTCTTCAGAAGGTCTACACGCGAATCATGAGGCAGAAAGAAATCAATAAGTACAAGGTCTCTTCCTGCAACTATCACTCCAAACATATTGACAATCCATCTGTATGATGCAGGTCCGAATATTGCAATTCTCTTTCCGTCATATTTCTGAAAATGCAGAGCTTTCTTGGTAACATCCTCAAAAAATTTTGCATAAGTTACTTTCATCGTATCATAAACTATAGCTACCGCATCTGGACGGTTCTGTGCGTTGCTTTTTAACATATTATAAAATGCGTTCTTCTCTGTCATGATTTTCTCCGATCTTTAAAATGTATTACAAACCTAAAAGCCATCACCCACGCAAAGACTTATTCCATACACTTCACGCACACCTGCCTGCTTTAATACAGCAGCACATGCGTCAAATGTTGCTCCCGTAGTATATATATCATCAACAATCAATACCTTTTTATATCTTACAACTTTCTCATCTGCTTGAAAAGCATTTTGAAGATTTTTAACACGCTCCCGATTGCTAAGTTCCTTCATCGGAGCTGTCTTAATTACTCTGACTAAAGCCTCATCATCAATGGGGATTCCGATTATCCTGCCAAGTGCCTCAGCAATCAGTCCCGCCTGATTATATCCACGCATTTTCAATCTTGAAATGTGGATTGGAACAGGTATTATCACATCTGGTGACCATCTGCGTATCATCATGCCACATCTGTCTGCCATCTGCTTTGCATATACACCAGCGTATTCCTGCTTATTATGATATTTGAATCTGTATATTGAATTCTTGACATCCTTAGAATACTCATATACCGAGCATGCCTGGTCATACACATGTACATGCCTGCTGCAGTCATTGCAGTATTCTGCTTCATCACTCTGCACTGGCTTTCCGCATTTTAAACAGAAAGGTTCATCTACATAACTCACCTTCTGCATACATTCAGGACATATATCAACCCGCCTGCCAGCTGCAAATGGCGCCGGTCTGCCACATACAGGACACGCCGGCGGAAGTACTGCATTAACCACCTCTCTTAATACCTTCTTATAATTCATAATCCCCCATTATTGTCATCATTATCACATATAAACATATCAATTATCATTGTCCGAAATCTTCAATATGTCTGATTTCTTCAATCCTGTCTGTGAGTGAAGAATATCGCTTTGACTCTGATACATTGCCAGCCATAAGCCTGAATATTTCCTCTTCTCCAACGAGACATACACATTTCCTTGCTCTTGTAACTGCTGTATACAGAATATTCCTGTTCATCAGCATTCTTGGTCCCTGCGACATCGGAATAATAACCGCCGGGTACTCACTTCCCTGTGATTTGTGAACTGTAATCGCATACGCAAGTTCAAGTTCATCAAGCTGTGAGAATTCATAAGTAACGAATCTGCCATCTTCGAATTTCACAGTTACATTCTCGTCAAATGTGCTTATTCTCTCTATAACTCCGGTATCCCCGTTAAATGCCCCTGTTCCCTGTTCTGTTGGAATACCATATCTGCTGCGTTTTTCCCATGCAAGCTGATAATCATTCTTAATCTGCATGACCTTATCACCTTCACGGAAAGTAACATCCCCCACCTGTCTTTCCTGCTTGACAGCATCAGCCGGATTAAGAAAATCCTGCATAATCTTATTAAGACGTTCAACCCCGACATTTGATTTTCTTGATGGTGTAAGAATCTGAAGATCATACACATCAGCCCCGACATAATCCGGAAGCTTGTCCTTAATAAGCGTTTTCATCGCATTTATAATATTGTCAGCACCGTTTCTGTGAACAAAGAGAAAATCCTTGCTGTACTTGTTAAGTACTACCTCCTCACCCCTGTTAATCTTATGGGCGTTAATAATAATCTCGCTCTGTGCAGCCTGTCTGAATATCCTTTCAAGCTTAACAACCGGAAAACATCCGGATTCTATAATATCTTTCAGCACATTTCCCGGGCCGACACTTGGAAGCTGATCCACGTCACCTACAAGAATCAGTTTCGTTCCAATCGAAACAGCTTTAAGAAGTGAATTCATAATACTAATGTCTACCATCGACATCTCATCAACAATAATAACATCAGCCTCAAGCGGATTATCTTCATTTCTTTCAAAGAACATAGACAGACCTGCTGCCGACTTTCTGTCACCATCCGGCACGCCGCCGCTTATCTCTAACATTCTGTGGATAGTCTGTGCTTCATAACCGCACGCCTCAGTCATTCTCTTGGCTGCACGTCCCGTAGGAGCTGCCAGCCTGATTTCCAGACCTTCCAGCTCAAAATATTTGATTATTGTATTAATAGTTGTAGTCTTACCGGTTCCCGGACCGCCGGTAACAATAACAAGCCCGTTTCTTACTGCTTTCGCAACAGCCTCTTTCTGGATATCATCAAGAGTTATTCCTTCTTTATCCTCAATCCTTGCAATCCTGTCATCTATGAATTTCTGGTCTTCCTCAATCTGGACATCAAGATTATTAAGCATAGCTGCAACATTTGCTTCCATGTTGTAATACATGCGGGCATAGACACATTTTACATTGTCCTTAACCTTGACAACTATCTTCTTATCCATTGTCAGGTCCATAAGGTATTTGTCATAGTCCTGGACATCAATCAAAAGCAGTTCGTTGACCTGACGCACAAGCTTATCATACGGAAGATATGTGTGTCCCTGCATTGTCGCCTGGTTAAGCACATAAAATATTCCGCTCTTAATCCTGAATTCAGAATCAATCTTGATTCCGGCACGCGAAGCAATCTCATCAGCCGTCCTAAAACCGACCCCCTCTATGTCATCAGCAAGCCTGTACGGATTCTGTTCAAGAATATTATATATATCGTTTCCATAACGCTTAAATATTTTGTTGGCAAGATTCATCTGGATTCCATAACGCTGAAGAAACATCATTGCTTTTCTGATGTCTTTCTTGTCAATAAGCTGGTTCGCTATATCCATAGCTTTAGACATGCTTATCCCTTTAATCTCAGCCAGACGCTCCGGTTCTTCTTCCATAATCCTGAATGTATCATCGCCAAATGTCTTAACTATTCGTTCAGCCATCTTCTCGCCGATACCCTTGATTGCCCCGGAGCTTAGATAACGTCTTACGGATGCAGCATCATCCGGCGCCCTGAACTCATAAGATGTGACTTTAAATTGCATGTAGTAAACTGCATGCTTAACAAATTCGCCTTGTGCAGTAATAAATTCACCTGTGTTGATATAGCTTAACACTCCAACACAGGTGATTTCTTCATCATCATATACAATATTAAAAACCGTATATCCATTGTCTTCATTCCTGAAGATAATATTCTCCACAAAGCCCTCTACATATTTCACAGACTCGTAATCCAATCTGTTATCTCCTTTATGTTAAATATTATTATTATTCAAGAAAATTACTTAACTTCGTCTCTGTAGCCTGCAAGGAACTCAATAAACTTACCTGTACCAATAGCAACACATGTCATTGGATCTTCGGCTGTCATAGTATTAATTCCTGTCTTGGCTTCAATTAAATCCTCAAGTCCTGAAAGAAGACTTCCGCCTCCTGTAAGGACAATTCCTCTGTCTGCAATATCAGATGCAAGTTCTGGTGGAGTCTTCTCAAGAACGCTGTGAACAGCTTCAACAATCTGTGAAGTTGCCTCTCTTAAAGCTTCCTCTGTCTCCTCTGAGCTTACCTCTACAGTCTTAGGAAGACCTGTTACAAGGTTTCTTCCTCGTACATTCATAGTTGTAACTTCTGCCTTAGGATAAGCAGAACCAACCTTAATCTTAATATCTTCTGCGGTTCTCTCACCGATAAGAAGATTATGCTTCTTTCTCATGTATCTTACGATAGCTTCATCAAAATCATCTCCGGCAATCTTAATAGAAGTACTTACAACAGTTCCTCCTAAAGAGATAACAGCGATATCAGTTGTACCACCACCGATATCAACAATCATATTACCGCATGGTCTTGAAATATCAATACCTGCACCGATAGCTGCTGCGATAGGCTCTTCAATAATAGCAACCTCTCTTGCGCCTGCCTGAAGAGTAGCATCCTCAACCGCCTTCTTCTCAACCTCAGTAACACCTGAAGGTACGCATACACTGATTCTAGGCTTCTTAAGCATTCTCTTGCCGATAGCCTTCTGGATAAAGTACTTAAGCATCTTCTCAGTTACAGTGTAATCAGAGATAACGCCCTGACGAAGAGGTCTTACAGCAACGATGTTGCCTGGTGTTCTACCAAGCATCAGTCTTGCTTCCTCGCCGATAGCCTTAATCTTATTAGTATCCCTGTCAAATGCAACAACTGAAGGCTCTTTAAGAACAACGCCTTTGCCTTTAATATATACGAGGATACTTGCAGTACCTAAATCTATACCAATATCTGTTGATAACATGATAATTCCCCTTTCTTATAAAACAATGCGGACCTTCTGCATGTCCGATATATTCAGATAAAACATAAAATCAAAAGTCAATAGAAGCCATGTGTACCCATGGCTAATCACCATTATATACATAAAAAAGGAAATTTAAAAGCCCTAAATAAAAAAAATCTATCTAAATATATATTTTTATAAATAATCAAGAAGCAATACATCCTGTAAATGTATATCGGCATTAATTTGTGCCTGCTTAATATTCTGCCCGCGAATTTAAAAATATTTTGATTTTAAGATACATACATATTATAATGTGGTGGATTATGATTATAACTTATTTATATTAAATTCTATATTAAAGTAATATTAAAGTTATTTCTGAATTTAAGTGTATAGGAGATTGCTATGAATATCCGTGTATTAGATAAAAATGATAAAGCTGCTCTCGAACAGCTTATATTTACTATAGAAAACGCTCTTCCTGTTCAGGAATGGTGGATTCCTATTGATGACATTGAACGCTCGCATTTCTTTGATGCTGACTGGACATGCTTCTTAGGTGCATTCAATGACAATAACGAACTTGTTGCCGCCAGCGCCCTTTTCTTTAATGAACATGAATTTGCTGAAGAAGCTGAAAAGCTGGGTCTCGACATTCGTTCTACAAATGTAGCTGAAGTCGGACGATGCATGGTTCACCCGGACTTCCGCGGTCACAACCTCATGTGTGAGCTTAACAAGCGCCTCTGCACAATTGCCCGCAACCGCGGCATTGACACAATCATCGCCGTAGCCCACCCTGACAACATCGCCAGCAATTCATCTTTCCGCCGTCTCGGCGCAGAACTTAAGGCAACTGCCACTGTATTCGGTTCTTACCAGAGGAATATGTATATTCTGCCGTGGTAGGTAGGTAGTGGGCTATAATTCTTCCTTAAGGCACTCAAGCAGCCCTTTGCATCCTGCCAGAACATCCCTGTAAGTTGCCTCAAAATCTCCCGTATACCATGGGTCTGCCACATCAAGCCCACTTCCCGCAAAAGTAAGCAGCTTATATATCTTCTCATCCGGATCTCCGCCCGATATCCTCTGCATATTGCGGATATTCTCAGTATCCATTCCAATAAGGTAATCATATTCCTCATAATCATTCAGAGTCATCTGCACTGCCCTGTGAGGAATTACCGGAATCCCTTCTTTCTTCAACTTGGCAACAGTGCATGATGCACCCCATTACCAATCTCCTCGCGGCTTGTCGCCGCAGAATTAATATAGAACCTATCAGCAAGTCCCTCTTTTTCAACTAAATATGTCATAACGCTTTCTGCCATAGTGCTTCGGCAGATATTGCCGTGGCAGATGAAAAGTACTTTTATCATAGTTTTGTTTCTCCTTGATTTGTCCCGGAATGCCCCGTTTTGCAAGGGATTCTAGGGATTTGTAAAATGTGTATTTTTGCTGAACTCCTGGCAAAATAGAGCAAGATGGAGCAAGTTATTGCGAACTGTTAGTAGTAAAGTTGGTAGTAAAACGAGGTATGCTTACTACTAAGAAATTTGTTCTCCTTGTTCAAGTATCTCTTTAATAATATTCTTAAATTCTAATATTTCACTAGATTTTATATAATACCCTAAATTCACCATAATGCCAGTATGTGATTCCACAACTTGATTTGATGTTGGTATATCTGTTACTACCAATTTCCCTGTAGCATCATATATTGGTCCTGAGAATAAAGTTCCAATGAAAATAATTCTACTTTGTCCCCAGTTAAGATTTCCTACTTTGTCTTTATATCCACCTTCATTTAATATATATATAGGAGAACCCGATGACCCTGGGAAACAAGCCATATCTACTAATCCAATACCCGACTCATTAAAATCTATTGCCGGATGAGATGCAGTATACCCTTTTCTAAATATAGGAAAATTATTGTTTTTATCCCACAGTCCAATCGGATACCCCACCATAACTAATTCTTCTAAAGCTGATAATTCTTCCAGCATTTTTTGAGATGGTAGTATAGTTTCATCTATGGCAATATAAAATACGTCCTTACCTGTTTGTTTTTTTACAAACTCAAACACCGGATTAACAAAGCAAAAACACAAATCTTTTTTTGAATGAAATATCCAATTTGATGTCAATGTTACTTGATAACTCTCATTACTTTCATTTTCACCATTACGCAAATGCAAATAAAATGTCATAGTTTCATTTGAATTATAATTAACAACATGCTTATTTGTAATAATAACTGGAACAATTTTATTATCAATTACAAAATTATAAAAATAGCCTGTCCCTGAAGATCTATCACTTGCAACTAAACGAACTGTATTAAACATCATTCTTTCAGAAATAGATATAGGTTTCATATTTTTCCTCCATTAATAATTTATTTAAACATATTCAATCTTTATTTTATTGGTTTCACAATAGCAGATCAACTCTCTTTTAATCTTTTCACTACATTTGCTTCCAATCATTATTTGCGAAATAGCCATATTAAAATCTGTATACAATTTTGCTATTCCCTTATATCTCATTCGCTCTTTTATATCATATTCAAGTATGCCATTATTAAATTCAGCTAAATCATATGGACAATATAACATTCTTATTTCCTTTTCTTTTGTGGAGTCTAGATTCGATGTCTTATTATACTGATTTTTAATAACCCATGGAATTATAGATAATTCAGCACCACCATTTTTTAAAGAATTAATAACCATCTCTGTGAAATCAATTGTATCTTTATCGCAATATTCAACTGGATACAAAAAATCATAATTACCAATATTATATTCTATACATACACCATTCCCATTTGATGCATATTCATCCCACATATAATCTTCATATGCGTATGTTAGTGAAAACACATCATACATTTCCGTAAGATAATTAATAAGAAATTCTATATGCTGTTTGCTATATCCTGTTCTATCTACGACTTTTTTCATCTTATAATCAATACTAAATTCTGTTTCATCATTCAAAGTTTTATAAAATGAAAACCATATTTTATTATCTTTTAAAGTTTGTTTTATTATCTTTTAAAGTTTG